>CAJXIK010000023.1 GCA_913054445.1 uncultured Bermanella sp. | reverse complement strand
TGGATGGATTAATGGCGGCCGCAAACTGAAATAGCACCATTTCAGGCTGGCGGGGGGTGCAATGGTGCGACTTTAATTTTAATGCGATAGCCCTGAAGGAGCGGCCCCTAAACTATTGCAAGCAGGTTTATTTTGTTATGCTCTGGCCCGACTCTGAGGTTATATCTATGAATTCATTATTGTTACGTTTATCGGCGGCTATTTCCATGGGTGCCCTGCTGCTCGCCACCCCTGCTGCCCACGCCCAGTATGACACCCTATTTTTAGACTTGGCGCAGGGTGACGAGATGACTCAGCTGCGTCTCGGCATGGGCGAAACACCGCCCGGCAGCGAAGGTGAGAGGGTCACCAGCATGTTTTACCTTAGCTATTTCGAGAGTGACGACAGCGTTAAGGTGAATAAAGATAACAGGGGCGAGCAGAAGGTGGAAATACTGGCACTGGGTGCCGGTGGCTTTGGTTATCTTGCAGACCCCACATTAAACGGCGGTGCCGAGTTTGACTTCGAGCTATCGCAAACCCGCATCGATGGGCTGGACGACTATAAACGTACCGGCATTGGCTTTCGCACTCAGCTGTTTATACCCATCGCGGCAGGCTTGCAGAGCAACATAGGCTTTAATATACGGCCCTTCTTCCTCAGCAGTGACTGGGACGATCAGGCGCAAATTGAATATGAATATCAAGCGGGCCTCGAATATGCCTTCACTTGGGATGTGGCTCTGTACGCGCATTATCGCTATGTGGCGCTCATCGCCAAGAATGACGACGATGTAAAACTGGCCGAAGGCTCCATACTGGGCCTACGCGCTCGTTTCTAACGCTTACCCGTTTACCGTTTGATCGGGGCGCATGCCCCTTTGGATCATGTTTTGACCAGTAACACGCTAATATTACCCCCCGCCGACCTGCCGTTGGACAACATCCTGCCGGATGAGCCCCTGTTGCTTATGGGGGCAGGCCCAGTGCCGGTCTCGCAAAAAGTGGCATCGGCCAACTCTGTGGTGATTAATCACCTTGGGGAGACCATGAATAGGGTCATCGAGCGGGTACGCCTGATGGCGCAATATGTCTTTCAAACCCGCAGCCGCCATATCTTGGGGGTGGCGGGGCCGGGCAGTGCGGCCATGGAGATGGCCATCACTAACCTTGTGTGGCCGGGCCGTAAGGTCTTGTGCATCAACAATGGCTTCTTTAGTGCCCGCTTGGCCGAGATGGCCACCCGCGTGGGGGGAGAGGTGACCCTGCATAACCTGCCAGAAGGGCAGGGGGTCGATGCCGCACAGGTAGAAAAACAGCTGGCGCAGGGGGATTTCGATGTCATCACCCTCGTGCAGGGCGAAACCTCGTGCACGGTATGGAATGAGCAGCTGGCAAACATCACTCAGTTGGCTCGTCAATACGGGGTGTTATCCATAGTCGATGCGGTCTGCACCCTGAGCACTATGCCCCTTAATATGGATGAATGGCAGGTAGACGTGGTCATTACCGGCGGGCAAAAAGGGTTGGCTTCTATTCCTGGTGTTTCTCTTATCGCCTTTAGCGAACATGTGTGGCCGCAAATAGTGAATCGCTCTGTGCCCATGCCTCACTGGTGTCTCGATGCCCGTTTGGCCTTGCAGTTTTGGGAAGAAAAAGGCTATCACTACACGGCTCCGGTGAGCGGTATTCTGGCCTTGCATGAAGCCCTGCGCCAGGTGTGCCTCGAAACCTTAGACCGGCGTTTCGAGCGTCACCTCGTGTGCAGTCAGGCCTTGCAGGCCGCCATCGAAGCCATGGGCTTGAACTTATTTGTCGCCCCCCAGAGCCGCCTCAACAGCGTGGTGGGCATCTGCCTGCCAACCGGCATAGCAGGCAAAGACGTGCTGGCGACCATGTCTAACCTCTACAAGGTCGAAATATCCGGCTCCTTTGGTTTGCCCATCGTGCGTATTGGCCAAATGGGTGAGCAAAGCCGAGCCCATAACTTATATCGAACCCTGCATGCGTTCGGCATGAGCCTAAAGAGCTGTGGTGCCAAGATAGACCTGCCTGGGGGTATGTCGTCGCTAGAGCGCGAGCTGGATGCGAAGGAAGCGCTCACCGCCTAGTGACTAAGCCCGCTCACTCGCTAACCCTCAATTATTGAGGGCTTCGCAGGTTGTAAGGCTTGAGCTTGAAATGGTGCTGATTCAGTTGGGGTCTTTAAAACAGGGACGTTTTAAGGAAGCGACCATGGACGGCTTGCAGCGGCCCCAGACTGAAACTGCACCATTTCGGGCTAGCGGGGTAAATTTGCTTGTTTGGCTATTATAATTCTAATTTGATGCCCTCATATTTTCGCCTAACCCTTTGATAACGCAATTAAAACAGTGAATTGCAAAACGCCGCTGGCGGTGAGCTTTTCATATTTGATATTATAGGGGGAGCTAAATAAGAGGGCGCGAGTTTGTGTGTAGAGTATGGCCGAGCAATTAATCGATAAATTTAACAGGGTGGTGGATTACGTCCGCATCTCGGTGACAGACCGCTGTGATTTTCGCTGTGTGTATTGCATGTCGGAAGAGATGACCTTCTTACCCCGCGCGCAGATACTATCCCTGGAAGAAATTCAGCTCATTGCCCAGGCCTTCGTGGAACTGGGGGTGAGTAAAATTCGCCTAACCGGTGGCGAACCTCTAATTCGCAACGGCATTAGCCAGCTAGTGAGCACGCTATCGGCCCTGCCGGGCTTAAAAGAACTGAATATGACCAGCAATGGCAGCCAACTGCCGCGCCTGGCCAAAGACTTAAAAGCGGCGGGCTTGAATCGCCTCAATATCTCCCTCGACAGCCTAGATGAAAAACGCTTCAAGGAACTGACCCGCAGCGGGGACTTATCCCAAGTGCTGAACGGTATTCAGGCAGCTAAGCGGCAGGGCTTTAGTCACATAAAACTCAACGCGGTTATCTTAAAAGGCCGTAACGACCACGAAATTCTCGCCTTAATTGACTACATCCGCCAACATCAGCTAGACATCAGCTTCATCGAGGAGATGCCCCTCGGGCAGATCAGTGAGCACGATCGCCAGCAAACCTTCATGAGCAGCCATGAGATACGTGAACTCATCCAAGAGCAGCATGCCATGGAAAAAATCGATGTCAGCAGCGGCGGCCCCAGCGAGTATTGGCGTTTCCTAGATGGCCATAATAGCCGAGTGGGCTTTATTTCCCCCCACAGCCATAATTTCTGTGGCAGCTGTAATCGCGTGCGCTTAACCGCAGAAGGCCGCCTGTTGTTATGCTTAGGCAATGAGCACAGCGTGGATTTAAGGGCCGTAGTGCGCCAACATCCGGGGGAATTAGCGCCAGTTAAGCAAGCCATTCGCGATGCGATGCTGATTAAGCCAGAAAGGCACTACTTTAATTTAGCGCAAGAGGTTAAAATCTTACGCTTTATGAATACCACTGGCGGTTAATCTGTAACAGAATAGTCGTCGCACAACACACACATCACTCTAAAATAAGATGACGCCTATGAGCAGCCTGTATCACAACTTCTTGGGTAATAGCCCCTCTTGGTATAAAAAGGCCATTATTGCCTTCTTATTGATCAACCCGTTATTGGTGCTGATTCCGGATATCGGTTATACCGTGGCCGGTTGGGCGCTGATTCTGGAATTTATCTTCACCCTATCCCTAGCGCTTAAATGCTACCCGTTGCAGCCAGGTGGTTTACTGGTGATCGAAGCGGTGGCGTTGGGCTTGACCAGCCCAGCAGCGGTGAAACACGAAATCACCGCCAACTTCGAAGTGATTTTATTATTGATGTTTATGGTGGCGGGTATTTACTTCATGAAAAACCTGTTGCTGTTCGCGTTTACTAAGTTATTAATTAACGTGCGCTCTAAAATCATTCTGTCGTTGACCTTCAGTATCATGACCGCAGTATTGTCGGCCTTCCTCGATGCCTTAACCGTCACCGCGGTGATCATCTCTGTGGGTGTGGGTTTTTACAGCGTCTACCACAAGGTGGCGTCGGGTCGTGAATATCACCACGACGACCATGATTATGGCGACGACGAAAGCGTGCACGATAAGAATAAAACCGACTTAGAACAATTCCGTAGCTTCTTGCGCAGTTTGTTAATGCACGGTGCCGTAGGTACGGCACTGGGTGGTGTCTCTACCTTAGTGGGTGAACCACAAAACCTATTGATCGCCGAAAAAGCCGGTTGGGACTTCATTACTTTCTTCCTACAGATGGCACCCGTGTCTATCCCTGTGTTTGTGGCCGGTTTATGCACCGTGGTGCTGGTGGAAAAATTCAAGATATTCGGTTACGGAGAAGTGATTCCAGAGAAAGTTTACAATATTCTGCGCGACTACGACCAGTTCGAATCGGCTAAGCGCACTAAATATGAAGTGGCACAATTGTGGATTCAAGCCAGCGCCGCCGTATTCTTGGTGATCGCTCTGGCCTTACACTTGGCACCAGTGGGCTTAATTGGCCTAGCCATCATCATCTTGCAAACCGCCCTTAACGGCATCACCGAAGAGCACCAAATTGGCCACTCATTCGAAGAAGCCATGCCCTTTACCGCCCTGCTAATCGTTTTCTTTGCGGTGGTGGCGGTGATTCATGACCAGCACCTGTTCCAGCCGATTATCGACTGGGTATTTACCCAGAGCCTATCGGCACAGCCGGTGATTATGTTCTTTGCCAACGGCATCTTGTCGGTCATCAGTGACAATGTATTCGTGGCCACGGTCTACATCAACGAAGTGAGAGCCGCCTATGACGCGGGTGACATCAGCCGTGAGCACTTTGACTTGCTGGCCATCGCGGTGAACACCGGCACCAACCTGCCAAGTGTGGCCACTCCTAATGGCCAGGCGGCGTTTTTGTTCTTGCTAACCTCGGCCATTGCCCCGTTAATCCGCTTGTCTTACGGCAAGATGGTATGGATGGCCTTGCCGTATACCATAGTGATGACCACGGTCGGCGCATATTGTGTGGCGAGCCTGTAAACTAAGATATTGCTCTACCTAAGGCTGCCTTGTGCAGCCTTCTGTTTTTGAAACCCAAGAGAATTCCCATGTTAAGTTACCGTCACGGTTTTCATGCAGGCAACCATGCCGATGTGCTTAAGCACTGGTTATGTGTGTTAACCGCCCAATACATGACGCAAAAAGACAAACCCTTCCTGTACGTGGACACTCACGCAGCAGCGGGTGTGTACAGCCTAAAAAGCAGTATCGCCAACAAGACGTCAGAGTTTGAGGGTGGCATACAGGCTATTTGGCATAAAGATACCCCCTCGGTAATGGCACCCTATACGGATTTAATTAAGCAGTTGAATGGCTCGGATAAGCTTAGGCTGTATCCGGGCAGTCCTTGGTTTGTTAATGCGTGTTTGCGCCCCACGGACAAGGCCCGCTTATTTGAATTGCATCCGCAGGATTGTGTCTTGTTGAAGAACAATTTTAAAGAGAAGCGCAACATAAAAGTGGAGAAACAAGACGGCTTCGCTGGATTGAAAGCCTTGTTACCGCCGCCCTCTAAGCGTGCCATGGTGGTGATTGACCCTCCCTATGAGCAGGCGCAAGAATATAAGCAGGTGGTGGCCAGTGTGAAAGACAGCCTCAAGCGTTTTTCCAGTGGCGTCTATATAGTGTGGTATCCGTTGATTAACCGCCGCAAGAGTCTAACCGACAGTAAAAAAGACATGGCGCAAACCATGGTGCGTCAATTGAGCTTGGCCGGTGGTAAGAGCTTTCTCGATGTTCGTTTCTGGGTAAACGGCAAAGATGAAGAAGAGGGCATGTATGGCAGCGGCTTGGCGGTCATTAATCCTCCTTGGAATCTGGCCAAACAGCTGGAGGAGGGCTTACCGTTTTTAGTCGAGAGCTTAGGGAAGACGGCGCAGGCGGGTTATTCTGTGGATTGTCACGGGTCTTAATGTGGGCGCTTGCTTAGGAGCCTAGTGGCCGCAAGGAAAGCGCTCACCTGCCTCGCAACTAACAGAGAGTGTAAATATGAGGAGCCAGCTGCTCCTCATATTCAATCGTAATCCCTAGGTTCTTTAATTCGATTACGCTTGCGATTAGGTCGCGGTGTAACCGCCATCGATCACCAGTTCGCTGCCGGTCATGAAAGAAGACTCATCCGACGCGAGGAACAACACTCCCCAGGCGATTTCTTTGGGGTGGGCGGGGCGACGAATAATAGCGCTGCCTAGTGCAGCCTGAGTGAAGTCCTCATCCGCCAAGACATCGTCTGTCATGGGAGTGGCAATGATGCCAGGGTGCACCGAGTTCACACGAATATTATGTTCGCTGTACTCAACCGCAGCCGACTTAGTGAAGAGGCGTACCGCCCCTTTGGAGGCTTGGTAGGCCGAAGAGCCTGGCGCGCCGATCATGCCGTAAATGGACGAGATATTCACAATCGAGCCGCCTTTCGATTCTTTCATGGCCGCTAGGACGTGCTTCACACCAAAGAACACACCCTTAGTGTTGATGTTATTGACGAAGCTCCAGTCTTCTTCTGTGGTCTCTTGGATGGGCTTCATCAGCAACACCCCGGCATTGTTGATGAGCACATCAATCTTACCAAAATGCTCGACCGATTTTTCTACCACGCTCACCCAGCTTTCTTCCGATGCCACATCATGCTTGAAGAAGATGGCCTGGCCACCGCTGGCATCAATTTCGGCTGCGACCTTTTGCCCGGCCTCTTGGTTTAAGTCGGCCAAGATGATGCGCGCACCCTGTTCTGCCAATAGTAATGCCGTCTCACGGCCAATGCCCGAGGCGGCGCCTGTCACTAAACAAATTTTATCTTGAACGCGTCCCATAATTCACACCTTAATTATTATTTTTAATTGAATGCTAACGACCGGTACCCGACCGTTTAAATCGGTGACATAAGGTTGACCCTAGTGCTCATAAAAATTTAACACGTCGTGTCTTAGCTGTCATCTCGAACGTCAAAATACGAAGTCATGCACAGCGGCATTAATATGGGCGTGCTATTCATCATCGCGGTTGCGCCAATCGCTGTAGCGGCTTTGCATGCGTTGCCCAATATTTTGGCTATAACTTTCAAACCAGTCCACGCCAAATAACACTACGACCACCACTATCGAGAGTTTAAAGGCGCTGCCCAGTTGGCCAATGCCAATGCACACCCCCACCGCCGCCAGCGACCAAATGGTCGCGGCACTGGTCACGCCGTAGACACTGCGGCCCTTGCTGAGCATCACCCCCGCCCCTAAAAAGCCAATGCCGGTAATCACTTGCCCGATGATGCGCGAGGGGTCAGACATAGTGGCCGATTGTGACACATGAATAGAGCAGGCCATGAAGATATAGGTGCCCAATATGATGAGGGCAGAGGTGCGAATGCCCGCCGGTTTACCGCGAATTTGCCGTTCTAGGCCAATGATCGTGCCGCAGGCAAGGGCCGTGAAGATGGATGGCCAACTGAAAGGAGTAATTGATAAGAGTGCTGTTTCCATACACTTTAAAGGTAGTCAGAAAACGGCAGGCTGACCAGAGCGCTCGTTGAAAAATGTTGCGGGTCTTGCCACTAAGCTATGAACAGCCTAGCAGCAGACTGCAGGGGCTTACTGGTAGGTACACAGGTAGGCGGTGGCCACCGCCACCTTCACGCCAAAGCTCACGTTGGCGTCGACCTTGAACTGTTCACCCTGCTTAAAGGTGGTCCATTGGTCACTGCCAGGCAGTTTGATGGTGAGGGCACCGCTGACCACGGTCATGGTTTCTTTTTGGCTGGTGCCAAACTCATATTCACCTGGCGCCATCACGCCCACGGTGGCAGGCAGGGTTTCGGTGTTGAAGGCAATAGACTTAACGTTACCGTCGAAGTATTCGTTTACATCAAACATGGGCAGTCCTCATGGTATTAAATATTGGTAGGGTGAAAAAATGGCCGCTGATTCTAGCACATACGGCAAAATCCCCCGACTTTATCGCTCGATTAGGCTGTTAAGCCTTGGGCTATTGTTTAAAATGGCGTCATTGTTTTTAACACGTGTCGGGTGGCCCATTGCAGTTAAGCGCAGAACAAAAGCAGATCATTGCCCATGAGGATGGCCATGCCAAGGTCATCGCGGTGGCTGGTGCGGGCAAGACCACCACTTTGGCCCTGTTCATCGAACGCCGCTTGCAGATGGGGCAAAATCCACGGCGCATGCTGGTCATCATGTACAACAAGTCGGCACAGCTGGATTTTAATGACAAATTAAAATCCTTGATGCCCGCCGTGCCCTTACCTAGGGTGCGTACCTTTCATGCCTTGGGCTTAAAAATTTATCAGTCGCTGATTGAGGAAGGGGTGCTAAGCCCGTTTAAAGAAGAGCTCATCTCGCAATCGGAACAAGAATTTATCTTATGGCGCTTGTTGCAACAGCATGCCAACAAGCAGACCGCTCAAGAGATCTTGCAGGATAAAAAGAAATGGCTCGACCCTATGATGTCCTTCATGGAGAACGTCAAGGCCAGTTTAGAACCGGCCGAGCTGGTCTTTAAACAAGGCGACCTGCCCCAGCACTGCGCATTTTTTGCTAAGGTCTTTCATGCCTATGAAGATTGGCGTCAACAAAATTGCCGCATCGGCTTCGCCGATATGCTCTACGATCCCTGTACGTTGTTTAGTCGCCGCCCAGATGTGGCGGCCCGCTTTGCCGATCACATGGATTGGGTGTTGGTGGATGAGTATCAGGACATCAACCCTATACAGCAATTTTTACTGCAAACCCTAGCAGGGGTGCGTGCACAGGTGATGGTCATCGGCGACCCAGATCAAACCATCTACGAGTTTCGTGGCTCCAGCGCACAATTTATGCTCAAGTATTTCGATGATCACTTTAACAATGTGTGCCGCTATACCCTAAGTACCACCTTTCGTTACGGCCATGACGTGGCCATGCTCAGCAACCAGCTCATCTTGCAAAATAAGCAACGGGAAAACGTTATTTGTGTGGCGGCAGCAGAAAATTCCCGCAGCGAGGTGAGCCTGCACCGGCATGCGGATTACGCCCAAAAAACCATTAGCATCATTAAACAGGCGCTCATAGATAAACAGCCGCAGGACATCGCCGTGTTATTTCGCCTGTGGGGCATGAGTGCGCCGCTGGAGTTGGCGTTGTTGCAGGAGGACATTCCCTACCAGATGTCTCATCAATCCTGGGTGTTGCAGCGCCTAGAACTACAACCCATGATGATGTTACTGGAGATGGCGGCTGGGGCCTTTACCGAACGCAGCGAGCGCAGCCGTTACCAAGGCTGGCTGACATTCTTAACCTTTCCCGCCATGAAAATTAAACGCAGCGACCTGCAAACGGTGGCGCGCCAATTAGCCCGCTGCTCGGCCGAGAATAGCCAGCATGAGGTCATGCCAGCCTTTGCTAATTTGCCATTGCCCGCTATTTCAAAATGGCAGAGCCAACAATTAGAAAACCGTTTATCCCTAGTGAAACTGGCCACCCACAAGCGCCTGATGGGTTTTCAGTTGGCGAATGCGTATATTCGTGAGACGGATTTTTATAAAGGGGTGGCCGACAGCGCCTTCAGCAAGCAGCAGGTGGACGACCGCTTGGCCACCGTGCAAGGCTTCGTGCGTTTTATTGCCCGGCTCAATTTATCGGCGGCAGACACGTTTCACTATTTACAGCAGTTGGCGCAAAAAAGAGCCAGCCAAGATAAGCGGCAGGGCGTCGTATTAAGCTCTATTCATCGCGCCAAAGGGTTGCAGTGGCCGGTGGTTATTTTGCCTGGCTTAAGCAGTCACTTCTACCCTTACCGGAATGAGGGTGAGCTGCAAAAGTCTGCCTCGGTGGAGAGCGAGCGCCGCTTGTTTTATGTGGCCATGACGCGCTGCATCGAGCAGTTGCATTTAGTCGCCCCCAGCAATGATCCTCAGCAGGCGTCAGCCTTGGCACCCTCTCAGGAACAGAGTGAATTTATTCACAGCATGGCCATAGAAGATATATTAAAGGTTCAGCAGGCAGCACAGCAGGGGCAGGCAGAGTTAGCGCTCAGCCGTCGCGTCTTGGCCAGCGTGCAGAAGTACCTCGATAAGATGCAGTGGCCATTAACGTTACAGGTAAGAGTGCCGCAGAAACCACAACCGAATACGACACCCCAGATTAAATCTAAATCGCTCGCCGATGCGGTACCGCTGGCGCTCGAATACGTGGAGCACAGCAAGTTTGGCAAGGGTTGCATTCAGCAGCAAACCGCGCGCCATTGGCATGTCTTGTTTGATGATGGGCAGATGAGGGTGTTGGATAAAGAAATTGCCAGCACCATGTTGCGCTGGCTTTGATATTTAAGTGCGCCGCTTAACTTTCGAGTGCGTCTGCAATCCAGCTGGAGATATCTGCTTCGAGGTAAACCTGATCCAGTAGTTCTTCTGCGAAATCGGCTTTCTCGCGAACCGGCAGTACCATGTTGCGCTGGCTTTGATATTTAAGCGCTGAGCTTAACTTTCGAGTGCGTCTTCAATCCAGCTGGATATATCTGCTTCGAGATAAACTTGGTCCAGTAGTTCTTCTGCGAAATCGGCTTTCTCGCGGATGCGCTGCGCCATGAGTACCGCCATCACTTGTACCGCAGGCACCTCACTCCAGATGCTACTGTGCAGGCAGTGCCAATGGTTTATGTCGATGGACTTTGGCTTGTCAATTTGACCCTGGCAGTTCTCACAGATGAGTATGCAGTGCTCAAACTCAGGCTCCTTGGCCACCGGCGGCACCTCATGAATCAGCAGCTTCATGCCATGGGCATCACATAGCTCACAGTGGCTCTTGCTGCGCCTGGCTAAGTCCTTGCCAAAGCTGTTCAACTCGTTGAGGCGAGCCTTGTGTTTATCTGCTGCTTTACTCATTACTACCGTCATCCGCTGCGCGCTTTAATGTACTTTAATTTTCCTCCTTATGGGCGCAAAAGTATAGACGCTAGCGAGTTTTAAACAGAGAGCTTCTATTAAGTAAGGCCGACATATAAGCTGGCGCTAAAAGTGTGCGCTGGCCGTTAACCATACTTTACTGGTGTCTTTTTTGGCCAGAGCACTTTTTTCAGCGAAGGCGGATGATAGGTAGTGGGATGCCTTTAAATTAATGCCGTAGTTTTTTATTTTTTTTGCCAGTACAAAGCCAAGCTCGTTACCAAGTGGGTCGCCACCTTCATTGGCAGAGTAATTGTGGTATTGGCCAACCAGTTTCACACCGGCGACTTTTGTTACAAAAGATACATAGATATCTTCAATGCCATTGTCGCCAGCCCCTTTAAGAAAGACATCTGTCCAACCAAAAAATTTATGATTAGTGCCTAGTGGCGTGATAAAAGCGGCTTCGCCATGGTCGCTGGTAAATACTTCGTAACCCAGCGTTGTTTTAAGCGAGCCTAATTTCGTACTGGCGTTCACATGGTGATAGCGCGTGGTGAAATTATTATCTGTTGCAGTGCTCTTGTTTTGGCTTGCTACTTCAGCTGTAAAATTAACCCCGTTTACAGAACCTACGGCACGAGTACCGAAGGTATCAAGGTCAATACCAGAATTTTCCTTGTTAACATCCCTTATGCCGTAATAAAAGCCGCTAACAGAGATGTCTTGATTGATGGCGTATTTTACATTCACGAGGCCTATCGATTCTTTGCTGTTAGTGTTGGTTATGCTGTTTTTATTGTTGGCAATGGCGACAAATATGCGGGTGTCTTGGATGGATGTGTTGCTAACGGATAGGGCATCAAATGTTGCTTCATCTTGACGGAAGGCCACTCCGCCAACATGACGTTGGTTATCAAGAGTGATGCGTTGATTACCTGCTTTAATGGTTGAGTGAGAGTTTGTGTATTGAATGTAGGCTTGATTTAACTGTGTAGTTTCTTGATCTAATACTAAATCATAGTCGTTGGCGTCTCGCCCATTTTCCTTGTCATAAAAATGATCGGTAATGTGCAGTGTGTTATCCCCTTCAACTAATATAGAAAACCCTGATAGTGATCCCGTTTTTACAGTGGCGCGGGATTTTAATGTATTCGCCAGTGCCGCTGTAGCTCCCCCTTTTACATCGGCGCTCTCTGCGCGGTAGCGAAAGTTAATGTCGACGCTGCTACCTTTTAAGGCACTGTCTATATCTTGTAGTTGTGCCGTCGCGGCGCAGCTAAATGTTGCCCCGGCCATTATGCTTATCATTTTTATTGAAGCTTTCACGTGCTCTTCCTTTTTGCTGTGTACTTACTCGTTAGTTGTATTTTGCAACGCTTATGCCAAGGATGTGAAAGCTATTAATAAATTAAATTATGAGTCTGTAAATTTAACTTATGCACAATAATAGTGAGCTATTTTATATCTAGTGAAAATAAAACCTGAATTGGTGCGCTAATAACGATAACTATCTGTGCGTTTACTTTGACTTTTGTTTTTTATGGTGCGGAGGTCGTGCACTGTTTTCGATGTGAGAAAAATTTATGACTATGGTCGTGTAATTAAACAGTGCGCGTGTGTTTTATACTTGATTAAAAATCTGTATTTTTTGCACCAGGTTTGTACAAAAAAGTCTGTTAGGCTGTTTTTCATGAGGTTTTATGGGGGTTGGCATAGCTTCTGCTCTTGTCCTGTATCGTTTTAAATGTCGTGTAACTAAAGGAAAGACGCTATGTCCGCTACTGGAATTAACCTGCTTAAAGTGAGCAGCCCAAAAATAAAGATGCTTCATATAAGTTGGTTCGCATTCTTTTTAACGTTTTTGGTTTGGTTTAACCATGCTCCCTTAATAGGCTTTATTAAAGAGGCCTTTGACTTGAGTACGCAACAAGTCAAAGCATTATTAATTCTGAATGTGGCATTAACCATACCAGCAAGAATTGTGATTGGTATGTTGGTGGATAGGTTTGGCCCTCGCTATGTATATGCCGGCCTGCTCTGGGCGACGGGCATATTATGCGCGGCATTTGCATTATCCCAGAGCTATGAACAGCTTGCCTTGTTTCGTTTTATGATGGGCTTTGTGGGAGCAGGTTTTGTGATTGGCATTCGTTTAGTCGGCGAGTGGTTTCCGGCACAAGAAGTGGGTGTGGCTGAAGGCATATACGGTGGTTGGGGGAACTTTGGGTCGGCGGCTTCGGCCATGCTATTGCCAACCCTTGCATTTATGTTTGGAGGGGATGACGGCTGGCGTTATGCACTTCTAATTACCGCGCTGATGGCTTTTTTATATGGTTTTGTATTTTATAAAGTGGCTCGTGACACACCTAAAGGGTCTACTTATTTTAAACCCAAAAAATCAGGTGGTTTACAGGTGAGTAATAAAAAGGATCTATACTTTTATTTGGCCATGAATATTCCAATGTACATTGCATTGGCGGTATTAACGTGGAAGTTGTCCCCTGAAAATTTAGGCCTGCTAGGTGATGTGGCCAGTACCATTATTTATGTGGGTTTATTTGCACTCTTCTTGTTTCAAACAAAACACATATTTCATGCTAATGATGAGCACTTAGCGGCCCCCGTGCCTGAGATGCAACAGTATAAATTCAAACAGGTGGCCATACTTCAGCTAGCGTATTTTGTGACCTTTGGTTCTGAGTTGGCAGTGGTTTCTATGTTGCCTCTGTACTTTTTAGATACCTTTGAAGGTCTCGATGCGGTGACGGCGGGCTTACTGGCATCGGGATTTGCCTTTATGAATTTAGTTGCGCGCCCAGGTGGTGGTTGGTTGAGCGATAAGTTTGGTCGTCGTAAGACCTTGTCTATTTTAATTTGTGGTCTAGCCGTGGGATATGCGCTGTTAAGTCAGATTGAAAGCTCATGGTGGATTCCCCTTGCGGTGATAGCCACCATGGCATGTTCATTCTTTGTGCAAGCGGGTGAGGGGGCTGTGTTCGCGATGGTGCCTTTGGTGAAACGCAGTATGACAGGGCAAATTGCTGGTATGACGGGTGCTTACGGTAATGTTGGGGCGGTGATTTTCTTAACGGTATTATCGTTTGTAGATTACAGTACTTTTTTCATGGTGATTGCGGGGTGCGCTGTGTTTATTTTCATCGCAGTGCAATTCCTTGAAGAGCCAGCAGGTCATGTGGCAGAAATAAACGACGATGGCACGGTGGCGCTGATTAAGGTCGATTAAGGGTGTTCAATCAGCCCTTATATTATAGAGGGCTGGCATTCTGATGGGCCAGGGGATGGCCCAGTACGAGCGCACCCCGTGCGCGACAGGCAAGGAAGCCACTCCCATCATAACAAAGCATCACGCCTAACTTACGCAAGATAACGACTCCCTTAATGTCCAGCACGCCCCATGTGCCATCATAACAAAGCATCACGCCTAACTTACGCAAGATAACGACTCCCTTAATGT
>CAJXIK010000022.1 GCA_913054445.1 uncultured Bermanella sp. | reverse complement strand
ATGATTCGAATGTGGCGCTCAGCGGCGAAAATTATAGCTATCATCAATGGGTGAACAGCCTCGGCATGAGGTTTGTATTTTAGCCGCCCCTCATATTTCCCCCCCCACATATCAAGTATCACATATAACCAAATACTGCATACACGGTGCTTTTTTAATTGCTAATTGGAATAACCAAGGGTAATCTGACTGTGTTCTTTGTAGTGCGCGAAAATACCTCTGTAAATGCAAAATAATCATATTTTTATGGATGTATTTTTGTCGCTTTTTATGTCGCTAAAATTATTGGTAGGTCTGTTATGTTTGACCAGCAATGGTTACGCTCTGAATGTGTCAAGTTATCCTCGCACCAGACCCTAGAGCAGTTTTTCCAGCACTTAAAATACTTTGCCGAGCAGCTGGCCTGTCGGCAAATAATTTATACCGTACAGCCTGAATTTTATCGTCACGACGAGAGTGTACCGCCCCCTATCATGCTCACCACCTATGACGGCGAGTGGCTAGATTATTATCTTAATCGCACCTATAGCCAACAGGATGCCATCTTAGAATATTGCCGCCCAGAGCATGACGCACCCTACCAGTTTAAATCTTCTAGCGGTCTTTACGGCTTAACCGAATCTGACATACAGGGCATGCAGGATAAGGGCTCGAGCGAAAATGGCTTCGTCCTGCCTTTTAAAAATGGCGCGGCCATCAGCGTCATTGTGCTGGTGAATGAAGATAAAATCGAAGATAAAAGTACGGCAAAAAACTCCCGAGAAGCGCTGATAGAACACTTCGCCTACCGCTTTAATCAGGCCATATTTAAAAAATTTCCATGCCAATTTAGCCCGTTAGATAGCCCAGGCTTAACCCCAAGGGAACGCGAGGTTATCCTCTGGTTGGCCTCGGGTTTGGGCTACGAACAAATCGCCAATAGGCTCGTGGTGGGGGTGAGTACGGTGCGTAAACATGTGGCCAGCGTCATCAAAAAATTGAACGCTCGCAACAGCGCCCACGCCTGTGCCTTGGCGGTTCGCCGCGGCCTAATCTACTAATCAGGCGCTTCCTGCGCCGTGCCTCTGGGTTGAATAACCCATGTCGCTATTGCCTTCATTCCATTAAAATTCCGCCAATTTTTCGTGTACATACGTACCGTTTTGTCCGTTCCCAAAGCGTTTTAGGTGGACATTATTTTAGGATAGGAAACACTCATGCCGGTAGAGGTTAATTACATAAATAGCGATAGTGTTGTGCAAGGCAATGGCGTGGAAATTTGCCTAAACGGTGTGGTGCATGGCCATGAAATATTAAAGGCGAAAAAACAGATCGTTGAGAGTAAAGCGTTTGTGGGTGTGCACTATCAAATTATCGATAAATCGAATTGTACCGAGTTCAATGTCAGCGCCGAAGAGATATTGGGTATGACGGAATACGACAAGATAATTGCCATCATCAATCAAAATTTTATTACCGCCATCATCGAATCTAGAACCTTGAAATTCAGCTTAACTCGCTTGTGGCAAAACATCGTGCGAGACTTTAATTTTAATAATCAGAGTTTTCACGATAGGCACTCGGCCTTAATTTGGATAGTGAAAGAGATGGAACTTAGGGAATCACCATGAAGCTGGCAAGGGTCAAGATACACGCAGGTGACTTTCCCTGTGCGGCGAGTCACTGGTATTTTCGTGGCAATTTTTTGTTTAAACGCAATCGCAAAATTTTTCCAGAGAAACTTCATTCGCGCCAGATTACCCGCCTAGAGCTGGCCACGGTGCAGTCTGTCACGAGCATAGGCGCTGCCGGTGGCTGGGGCCATAGCGGCATAGACCTGCTGGACAATGGTCTGTTAACGAAATTAGCCTTGGGCTTAGAGGAAGGGTTCACGACCTTTATCTGCCAGTTTGCAGATGGCCGAAAACTGCTGGCTTCGGTGTCATCCACTGTCTTTCGTGAATTGGAAGAGCAGGTGAAGACCTCGCTGTTCTGATGATGAGCGAGTGTTCATGGCGCTCGCTTGGCCCCATGTGTTACCTTGGGCCATGATTTTAAAACGCTTGTTAGTGCAATCTAGAAAGCTGCCGCCACGAGCAGACATTAAGATTCGTAAAAAAATATGGTCGCTCATGGCGTTTCTGACCTTGCTGGTGTTGACCCACAGCGTGGCCATGGTGCAGCTGGAGGGCATGAGCTTTTGGCAGGGGTTGTGGCTCTCCCTCACCACCCTCACCACAGTGGGTTATGGCGATCTAAGCGCCCGCACCCAAACCGGCCAGCTGGCCACTATCTTGTTGATGTACATCTCGGCCATTACCCTGGTCACCTTTATCATTAGCGATTACATCGATTACCGCATTGCGCGTCATGAACGTATTCGCACCGGCTTTTGGGATTGGAAAATGGAAAATCACATTCTTATTATTAATGCCCCTAAACACAATGCGTTGCGTTTTTTTAAGCGCCTAGTGGTGCAGATACGAGAAGATAAAGATTACGGCGCTAGCCAAATCTTATTATTAAATAATGAGTTCTCCGGCGGCCTAGCGGCCAGTTTAAAAGACTTAGGGGTGCGCCACATCAGCGGCAGTGGTAATAATGATCCCGACCTAGAGCGTGCTCAGGTATCCGCTGCCCGTCATATTTTGGTGTTGGCCCGCGATGAATACGATGCCGACAGCGACAGTATCACCTTCGATATTAGCGACCGCCTCAAGCATCTAGGCCTCGCCCACAGAACCCTAGTGGAGTGTGTGGAGGATGTGAACCGCCCGCGCATCCGCGCCTTGGGCGTACGCAGCATCTTGCGGCCGATTCGTGCCTACCCAGAAATGCTGGTGCGTGCTATGGATGCCCCGGGCAGCGAGGTGGTGATCGAAGACATGTTCACCCGCCGCGACGATCACCCCGAGCGTTACAGTATTTGGCTCGAGGGAGAGCGCTGGGCCGACGTGGTGAATGCCATGGTGCAATCCAAGGTGGGTACGCCATTGGCGTTCATAGATAAGAGCGGCAAGGTATTTGTACACCCCACAGGGGATGAGGCGATCACGGCGCAGAGCCTCATCATTCTGGTGAAGAGCGAGCAAGTGCCCAATCAAGGCGATGTAGATCAGGCCTTTCGGCAGTTTTTTAACACAGCGCTAGTGAATGAATGATGATGAATTTAGGCGGGCGTTTACTCATGGTCTGCACGTTGCTGCTAATAACCAGCCCACGGCTATTGGCCCAAGACGGCGTGCCGCCAGCCGCGCACAACAATGCCTTCACTATGGATGTGGCGGTGAACATAGTGGGGGTGGAGGCGGCCGCACAAGCGTTAGCGGTTGCCATGCAGGAGGTGGCAGCGGCTATTAATCAGGCGCTGCAAAGCGAGCAGCTCAGTGCCGCCGAGCGTCAGCAATTACTGTCGACGCTGGCTTCATTTAAGGGCATAAACGAGACCTTTTCCCTGTCTTTAGAAAATGCCCGCAGCCCCATTAACAGCATCGTGGCCGATGCTCGTCGCCAGTTATCTCGCTCTGCGCAAGACCTAAATCAGTCAATCGTTGCCCCTCTGGCCTTCCAGTTTCAACTGCTGATGTACATAGTGTTGGCGGTGATCATACTGCTAGTGCTGGGCATTATTGTGTTTATCAAAGTGTACATATTAAGCACCCTCACGCGGGTGTCCGCTTCAGCACAAAATCTGGCCAGCACCATAGATAACTTACCCGCAAGCGTAGAAACCATCATGAAAAAAGTGGAGGCCGACAGGGTGCAGTCGCACAAACCGAGGTTTATGCGTCATACCGCGCATAAACCGTGAATTCATGCGCGCGGGTTTAGTGTTCTGTACTGGCCTCATCGCCACCAGCGATGATGAAATGACCGACCGATGCTTCCAAGGAAGACGCCAGAGTGACCATGCTCGCGGCATCGTCCAAAGAGCTTTTAGCCACTAGGGTGTTGTCGCGGCCCACGAGATTAATGCGTTTTATATTGCTTTTTATTTCCTGTGATACCGTCGCCTGCACTTCGGCGGCGCTGGAAATTAGGGCGTTTGCACGGGTAACGATGGTAATGGCTTCCTCTGTTCCTTGAATGTCGTTACCCGCCTGGATGATGTGTTCGACGGTCTGTTTGGCGTTGGCGCGGCTCACGCTCATGGCCTGCACAACCTCGGCGGTTTCTCGTTGTAAGCCTTCTAACATGGCACGAATGTCGGTGGCAGAAGTTTGTGTGCGATTGGCCAGCGTGCGCACCTCATCGGCCACCACCGCAAAACCACGACCCATCTCGCCGGCACGGGCGGCCTCAATGGCGGCATTCAGTGCTAGCAGATTGGTTTGATCTGAAATACCGAGGATGACATCGATGATAGTGCCGATGGTTTTGGCTTCTTCGTCTAGGCTCTGAATTTTAGCCTCAGATAATTTTAGGTTATTATCTAATTCAAGTATGGACTGCTTGGAATCATTGACCGTTAATATGCCCGCCGCCACCGTTTGCTGGGCATCTGTGGCGGCACTGGCGGCGATTAATGAGTTTTGTTCTACATCCTCTACGGTGCCGAACATGCCGCTAATGCCCTGGATAATCTGGTCACTCTCCTGCTGTTGAACACTGATACCATGACAACTTTTTTCGGCCATGTCGGCGGCGTTGCTGGATGACTGGCCCACGACCTTCGAGATGGACATAACATTGGATATCTGTGTGGCAATATTTTCGATAAATGTATTCATGGTATTGCTCATGCTGCGCACCTCTTGCACACCGCTTATTTCTATTCTACCCCGTAGGTCACCTGCGGATGCGGCCGCCATGAACTGACTCAGTTTCATGAGTGGAAAAAAGAGAAAGTGGTTGAGGGTAAGCCGCGCCATCATAAGAAATACTATGGCGACCAACACAAGCGCAAGCACCATCACCAGCTGGCCAAAATTAAAGTCGTTTATCATGGCGCTGTTATCGAAGGCGACCGCCATGAGTAGGATAGTATCACCCTGCGCATTCGCGTAAGGGTATTCGCTGATGGAGTAATTTGACATATCGGTGGGCCAGCTATCTGTTTGGTACTGTATCTCCCGGTTAGGCAGCATGACGCTTATGGCACTTGCCAGTGGTGTTTCAATGACCTTTAGGTTGTGTACTGGGTCTACCGTGAGTTCTAGGTAGCCAGCCAGTCTTAGCCCACCAATGGGGACGAATAGCGAGTAATAAGATGCGTCCCCTCGATGCCAGTAGCCGCCAAGAAATTTCAACCTCGCGGAGCCCTTGCGTGCCAGCAGTTGCTTCTTTAAAAAAGCGGCTGGTGGGCCGCTGTTCAGCGACCTACTGCCCTCTTTGCTGGTGGCAAGCAATGTTAAGTCACTGGAGTAGGCGCGGGACTTGATAATATTTAGCAGCCCAGTGGTATGAAAGCGACGGTGAAACACTTCGTTTAATTTACTGGCGAGGGCATCGGCTGGTGCCCCCTTCTTGCTGGCTTTCTTTAGCAGCTTCCTTAGTTTTTTATCCCGTTGCAGGTCGGCACCAAATTCTTTGCTGAGGGCCAATAACTCATTGTTAGCCTGTAGCGTCGTGACCGCTACGAACTGTAAAGACAGAGCCTTGTGGGCCTCGAATGCCTTGTCTTTAAAGTAGTAAGTAGCCGCTAAGATTGCCACAACGGCAACAACAGAGAACAGTGTCAGCAGGCCCAGTACGAGGAGCCGCGCCGAAACCTGCGTATCTTGCCATCGCCGCATGATGTTATGCCCGTAAGAAGGGTTTATTTAGTGACGGGTAGTCCCTTGGCCAGCCATTCTTCCCAGCCTCCCCTAAACCAGTATATCCTGCTGTAACCGGCTTGCACCGCCATCTTGGCAGACTTGACGCTGCGCCCACATTTTTCGCCGTTGCAGTAGAAAACCACCGGGTTGCTCTTGTGGGGTATATTTTGCGCTAGGGCGGCATTTGTCGTCTCGGTGTCGGGCAGGAATATGGCCCCTTCTATGTACCCACCCTCGCGGTCTGCGGGTATGCGCGCATCAATAATGACGAGGTCATCCTCGCTATCGAGTAAGTCGATGAGTGTTTCGGCATCGATACGGGTGGTGCCCTCGATGGATTCTGGTGACAGAGTGCCTGCACCATATACCAGTGGGCTTGCCAGTAATAAGATGGCGCACAGGCGCCTTAAGGTCTGCATGTTGGTTTCCCTATTCTATGTGCGTTGCTGTTTTTGGTGGTCATAGCACTATGAGTGTAGACGGCAAATTAGCTGGCTGCATCTAGGATCATGTGAGGTGACACCTTTCGCTAAATAAAGTGATGGCGATGCAGTTTTTTAATTACCACGTTAAAGATGTTCACCCAGTGCTCATCTAGCTGGTTACCGGCACACTGGTTTAATTCCAATATCGAGCGGATGAAGGGCCGTTTTAAATTCTTGCTGTACACGTGTTCGTGGGTGCGGGCATCGAAGGTGTCGGCAATGGCTAAGATTCCGGCTCCCTTGGGTATGGCACTGCCTTGCAGTTGATCTGGGTAGCCGCTGCCATCGAAGCGTTCGTGGTGGTGGCGCACGATCTCGGCGGCTTCTTGCCAGCCGGACATGCGTAGCAGAATATCTTGCCCCATCTGTGGGTGGCTGCGCATCAGGGCCAATTCCTCACTATTTAGCTTGCCGTCCTTATGGAGGACAGATAGCGGCATAAACGCCATGCCGATGTCGTGCATGTACACGGCGGCGGTGAGCTGATTAGGCGTCACCGGGTTGTGGGCGTAGGCGTTCATCATCAAGGCGATGTGCAGCAGCCTTTCGTGGCGTCCCTCCCAGTACCGGGAGCGGCTCTCGAAGGCATACATTAAACCCTGAAAAAATTTTAAGTCGTCATTAAAGTGCACCCCAAATTGGTCCAAAATAGACATGAGGTTGCTCTGTGGGTGCAGCACCACCGTATCCCCCACCACCTCGGTCACTTGGGGTTTTAGGCTGGTATGGGGGTCTAGTAGCAATATGGCGGCAAAGACTCTGGCCTCACGCTGCTCTTCGTGGGCGCTGCTGATCTTATACAGGGCATCGCAAATATTTTGGTAGCTGTCCTGGCTGTAGGCATAATCCCCAAGGTTAATGCGCTGTGATAACAGCAACTTAGTGAGGTCTAGGTTTAATAATATGAGGTCGCTGATGCTCGTACTGTAGCTGATGCGCACGCTCTTAATTAAATACGCGAGGTCTTCGACGCGTTGTGCGAGGGGCACCAGAGAATGAAAACCGGCCAGAATCAGGTTGCTCTTTAGCTGGTGGAATAAGCCAAACAGGGTCTGCATGTGCTGAGTGTTGTTGGGCTGGTTTTCGAGCGCTATGGCCACCTGTTCACACTGCTGCTCGAGGTCGATGAAGGCCGCATAAAAGTCATCGCTGGCTTCCTCGTCTACCTCGTCATCATGGGCTGCTAGCTGCACCTTTAATGGGCCGGTTAGAGCGTGCTGCATGGTTTGTGGGCGGCTAGTGGGCACGATAGATACCTATCTAATACGGAGAGTTGGGTGTCTTTCTCAGTATAGACCAGCCCTGCCATTTTGCGGGTCGGCCACAGGCGGCCTCACGCGAGGGGCTATTCAGATGGGTAGCCGACAATGTGCAGCTCTTTGCCCTTGGCAATTTGCACAACATCAAACAGGCTCAGTTGAAACCAGTATTCGATGTCGTTCTCAGAAAAATAACTGAAGCAAAACATATTTTCTTGGGCGTTGAAGCCACCGCAAATCACATCGTTCTGAAACATGTCGGTGGATTCTTTATGGGCCCATTGTCGGGCCGATAAGTTCTTAACCATGATCTGAAAACAAATGGATTCCAGCTCTTCACTAATGGGGATTTCCATGATTTATCCTGGGAGTGGTGGGCTACCGCTAGCCGCTAAAAAGCGCGCGCGAGTATATAGCATTGCGCTCGGCTCGTCGCCGTTGGCGCACTGGCTGGAATGGCCAATCGCCACTATATTTAAGCCATTGCTCTTGGTATGTTTACTAAGCAGCGTCTAAATAGCTAGCAAGACCACAGATATGATTAGAGTATTAATTGTTGACGATTCTGCACTGCTCAGGGGCCTGTTACGGGCCATCTTGGCAGAGTCTACGCAGATAGAGGTGTGCGGCGAGGCCTGCGATGCCTACGATGCCCGCGAAAAAATCAAGCAGCTGGAACCGCATGTGATTACCCTAGACGTGGAGATGCCGAAGATGGATGGCATCAGCTTCCTGCGTCATCTCATGCATCTGCACCCTATCCCCACCGTGATGCTTTCGGTCAGAACCGAACAAGGCTCGCAGCTCGAGGTCGAAGCATTGGCCCTAGGTGCGGTGGCTTGCGTGCACAAGCCCAACGGGGAGGACATCGCCAGCATTGGCGCAGAAATAATCCAGAAGGTGATCCTCGCCTCCCACTATCGGGTGCATAATCATCCCGGCGAATACCCTAGCCTCGCTCCGCAGCTCGCCAGCGTGGGCACATACATAGCGGGTCGGCTCATCGCTCTGGGTGCCAGCACCGGTGGCATACCCGCCATAGAGCGGGTGCTCTCCATGCTGCCCCTCGACTGCCCGCCGGTGTTAATTGTGCAACACATCCCCGCCGGCTTCTCCACTATATTTGCCACCCGCATAAACAAGAAATACCAAATCAACATCTGCGAGGCCTATGATGGACAAGCCATCGAGGCGGGCCATGTTTACCTAGCACCGGGTGATGAGCACCTACGAGTGGTGAAGAAAGCGGGCCGCTATTATTGCCAGCTGCATAAGGGGGCGCTGGTTTGTTACCAGCGCCCGGCGGTGGATGTGTTGTTTGAATCGGTGGCGCAGGCCACGCAAGGCAACGCCAGCGCGGCCCTGTTAACTGGCATGGGCACAGACGGTGCCGAGGGCTTGTTAAGTATGCGACGGCAGGGTTGTTTCACGCTGATTCAAGACCAGGCCAGCTGCACTGTGTGGGGCATGCCGGGAGAGGCGGCGGCCTTGGGGGCGGCCAATGAGACGCTGCACCTTAACCACATTGCCGCGCGCTTGATCGAGTCTTGCTATGAAAAAAACAGCAAAAGTGCCTAGCGTGAAGCGCTAAACTCCGTCGCTCATATGGCTCATTTTCACGTTGTCACAAAAACCATCAAAAAATTGGCCAGCAAACAGCACTATCAAGAAACCCACCACGGATGCCGACTTGCAGGCCATTATCTTAAAATATGTGCCCGAGTTCGCAGGCCTGTTCATCGCGGGCAGCTCGACCATGTGGCCCCATGGGTTGGCTGCGGCCAGCCCTTAAGGCAGGCATCTTAAGGCCAGTTCTACCATGTCGATATTAAACTCCTGTGGCGTGACCGCCCGTTTGATTTCGAAGTGACAATGGCTGGCCGCTAAGTCTAGGCTTTCGATCTCGATATAATTTTTGGTTTTAGTGTTATAAAAAACCTTTACCTTCGGCGTGAGCGGGTCATCTTTATTGGTGCTCTCTATGAGGGCCAAACGCTCAAGCCCCGCGCCGCCGATCTCCACTAGGGTTCCGGCCGGATAGGTGCCAATGAATTTAATAAACTGGCTGACCAAATAGGGGTCGAAGGCCTCACCGCTCTCGGCCATTAATATGCGCAGGGCGCTGATGTTGGTTATCTCGTCTTTATAGCAACGCTTGGCGGTGAGGGCATCGAATACATCCACGATGCTAATCATCTTGCCATAGAAGGGGATGTCGGCATCGTGCAAGCCAGCGGGGTAACCGCCGCCATTGACCTTCTCGTGATGATGAATGATGGTGGTGAGGCAAATACTGGTGAGCCCCTGGTATTGGCTCTCGACGATCTCCCGGCTTAAGACCACGTGGCCCTTCATGATGCGGAACTCGGCCTCGTTGAGAGGGCCGGGCTTATTGATAATCTTGTCTGGGATCATGATCTTACCGATGTCGTGCAGAAATCCGGCCAGCAACAGGTCTTGAATGAGGGCCTCTTCAAACCCCAAATACTGAGCGAATAAGCCCAGCATGATGCCCACGTTCAACGAGTGCTCCATGAGGTAGGCATCTTGCTTGCGGATGCGGGTCATGAACCATAGCGCCTCCTTATTATTGATGACGGCAGCTATTAGCTGCCCGGCAACCAGCTCAATTTCGGCCACATCCAATGCTTTCTTGTCATGAATCTTGTGCACGACATTTTTTTGCACCTGAATGGCGCCGTCGTATACTTTTCTAACTTCGCCGATATCGCTGAATAGGTCTGGCCGTTTGATGTTGGGCTGTTTCTTTATGGGGTTGATGATGGTTTGCGGCTTGCTGGTTTGGCTGTCGGGCTGCACCTCTATCATCACCTGCTGGATGCCCCTTTGCTTGAGTTGCTCGATGACGCGCTCGGAGCGCACCACGCCGCACTGTTTGATGCTCATATTTTGCTGCTTATCGATCAGCGCCGAGACGAACATGCCGGGCTTTAGGTCGTCGATGTCGATGCGTTTCATACTCTGAAACCTCGTGAAACCTTACAAAAGGATGAGCTGCTGCTAAAGATAGTTCAAACGGGTGGTTTGTGAAGGCATTTACACATAATTCCCCCCAGCCAGTCATTGGCGCTTTACAGGGGCGGCGCGCTCTTTTCTAATGGGCTGTTCGCAACATATAGACACACAAACAGGAAAATCCCATGGCTGCATTACTGCCTAATATCGATCCAGATGGTCTCTTAGAATACTCGGTGGTGTTCACCGACCGTTCCCTAAACCACATGTCACAAGCCTTTCAGGGTGTCATGAACGACATCTCGCGCACCCTAAAAGAGGTCTACAAGGCCGACGGCGTAGTGGTGGTACCCGGTGGCGGCACCTATGGCATGGAGGCGGTGGCCCGCCAGTTTGCTGTGGATAAAAAATGCCTAGTGATTCGTAACGGCTTCTTTAGCTTCCGCTGGAGCCAGATATTCGAGATGGGCAACATCCCGGCGTCCACCACCGTATTGAAGGCGCGCCCGCTCACAGATGAGCCGCAGGCACCCTTTGCCCCGGCCCCCATCGACGAGGTGGTGGCCGCCATCAAGCGTGAAAAACCCGATTTTGTATTCGCCCCCCATGTGGAGACCGCATCTGGCATGATATTGCCCGACGACTATCTCAAGGCGGTGAGCGACGCGGTGCACTCGGTGGGTGGTTTGTTTGTGCTGGACTGCATCGCCTCCGGTACGGTGTGGGTAGACATGCAGGCGAGCGGCGTGGATATCTTAATCTCGGCCCCGCAAAAAGGCTGGAGCGCGTCGCCGTGTGCCGCCCTCGTGATGCTTAATCAGGATGCCCTCGACCTATTAGCCACCACCACCAGCAACAGCTTCGCCTGTGACCTAAAAAAATGGCAGCAGATCATGCAAGCCTACGAAAATGGTGGCCACGCTTACCATGCCACCCTGCCCACCGATGCCCTCACTAAGTTCCGCGATGCCATGCTGGAAACCAAAGAATACGGTTTCGAGAAGGTAAAGGCCGAGCAACTCGAACTGGGTAAGCAGGTGCGCGCGCTACTAGAGAGTCGCGGCATCAAGAGCGTGGCCGCCAGCGGCTTCAAGGCACCAGGCGTAGTGGTTAACTACACCACAGACGCCGCCATGCAAAACGGCAGCAAGTTTGCTGCCCTCGGCATGCAAGCCGCCGCCGGTGTGCCGTTAATGTGTGACGAAGCCGCCGACTTCCAAACCTTCCGCCTAGGCTTGTTTGGCCTAGATAAGCTGCACAACATCGAGCGCACGGTGCAAAAACTCGCCACTGTACTGGATAAGATGGCCTAACGTACGAGCTCACCCCGTGAGCGATCACGGGAGTGGGCGATCCCCCCAATAGCCTATAACCCCCCCCAATACCCTATAGAAATCCCCCCGTTTATGGCGTAGTGTCTGCTCACAATCAAATACTACAATAAAAAATAGGGACCCACTCATGAACGATCGTATCGCCACGTGGCTAGTGGAGCGCCGCCTAATACTCAGTGCCATATCCTTAGTGCTGATTGCAGCACTGGCCTTTGGCCTTTCCCAGCTAAAATTCAATAGCAGCTTTAAGATATTCTTTGCCGACGACAACCCGCAGTTGCTGGCCCATGAGTTGATTCAGGACACCTACACCAAGACCGACAACCTGATGTTTGTGGTGGAGCCGTTAGATCAAACCGTATTCAGCAACGCCACCCTCGACAGCGTAGAGACCCTAACCCGTGAATCCTGGTTGCTGCCGTATTCCACACGGGTCGATTCCATCACGAATTTCCAGCATACCGAGGTGGTGGACGACGACCTGTTAGTGGCCGACCTAGTGGAAGATGCCCTGCAATTAAGCCCCCAGCAATTGGCGAAAATTAAAGACATCGCCGCCAACGAGATTGTCCTCGTGCACCGCCTATTGTCCGACCGCAACCATGTGACTGCGGTGAACGTCTCCTTCACCCTGCCAGAGGAGAGCGGCGCGCAAGGCTTAGCCACCCGCGAACTGGTGACGGCGGCCCGCGCCCTAAGAGAAAAAATCCAGCAGGAAAACCCCAATATCAAGCTGCACCTACAGGGCCTCACCATAGTGAACACCGCCTTCAACGAGTCGGCTGAGCAGGATGCCAATACGCTGTTTCCTGGCCTGTTCTTGCTTATCATCATCATGTTGCTGCTGTTGTTGCGCTCGTTCTGGTCGGCCCTCGTCACCACGGTGGTGATTCTGGTCGGGGTGGTTATTAGTCAGGGTTTCATGGGCTGGGTGGGTTACGACCTTAACCAGGTTAACGTCATGTCACCCATCATCATCTTAACCCTCGCGGTGTGTGATTGTGTGCACCTGTTGGCCAGTTACCTGCACCAGTTATCCCTAGGCAAAGACAAAAAAGCGGCCATGACCGAGGCCATGAAGATCAACCTCGCGCCGGTGTTTTTAACCAGCGTCACCACCGCCATCGGTTTCTTAGCCATGAACACCAGCGAGGTGCCGCCTTTCCAGGAGCTGGGCAACATCGCCGCATTTGGCGTAATGGCCGCGTTCTTCCTGAGCATCGCCATCTTGCCCACCCTCGCCATCTGGTTTCCCATGAAGGCCAAGGCGTTGGATACAAGCAAGCAGGGCTGGTCTTCTAAGTTGGCCGACTTTACCATCGAGCAGCGCCGCCCTCTGTTGTGGGGTGCCTTGTTGCTGGCCGTGGGCTTGACCAGCCTCGCGGCGCTCAACGAATTAAATGACAACACTATGGCCTATTTCGATGAGAGCACCGAGTTCCGTCAGGCCTCTGAATTCATGCAGCAAAACCTTAGCGGCTTCGATGCCGTGCGTTACTCCCTAGACAGCGGTGAGGCCGGTGGCGTCAACGACCCCGCGTTCCTGAAAAAAATAGAAGCCTTCCGAGACTGGTATCTCGCCCAGCCCGAAGTGGTGTATGTGGGTGCCTACAGCGATACCCTCAAGCGCCTAAACAAAAACATGCACGGCGACGACCCAGCATACTACCAGCTACCCGAGAGCCGTGAGCTGGCCGCCCAATACCAGCTCATGTATGAACTGTCGCTGCCCTATGGTCTCGACATGAACAACATCGTCGACTTCGAGAAGCGCTCTACTTTAATTACCGTGATTCTCAAGAACCAAAAGGCCAAGGGCATCATCGCCGTGGATGCCCGCGCCCAGCAGTGGTTTGCAGATAACCACCCAGAGCTGGCCTCCACCGGTGCCAGCATCTCGGTCATGTTTGCCCATGTGGGCAAGACCAATATCGAGTCCATGCTAGCCGGTTCGGTTATGGCCGTTATCTTAATCACGATCACTTTAATTATCGCCTTACGCTCGTTTAAATACGGCTTACTGAGCCTGCTGCCCAACGCCTTTCCTGCCTTGATGGCATTTGGTATCTGGGGGCTGGCCGTGGGTGAGGTGGACCTAGGGGTGGCGGTGATATTCAGCTTAACCCTGGGCATAGTGGTGGATGACACAGTGCACTTCTTTAGTAAATACCTGCGGGCTCGCCAGCGCCTCAATAAGACCCCGCAAGACGCGGTACGCTACGCATTTCAAACCGTGGCCAAGCCTTTAGTTATCACCACTATCGTGTTGGTGGCGGGTTTCTCGGTGTTGCTGTTATCCGACTTCACGGTCAATTCTAAGATGGGCATCATGATCGGCACTACCATCAGCATCGCCTTGATCTTCGACTTTTTGTTGTTGCCTGCGTTGCTTATGAAATTCGATAAGGGCGAGATGATGACGCCGCAGGAAGCGCAGGAAGCGCAGGAAGCGCAGTCAGGTGCTGTGAATGTTGAAACGGTGACAAGAGTGGCGGCGAAGTAGTCCCTATGTCAAAGCCACTGCCGAGCCAAGAAAACATCATGAGCAAATTGAATATCCAGCTGTTACTAACCGGCGACGAATTAATGAGCGGCGATGTGCAGGACAGTAACTCCTGCATGATGGCCGATATCCTCAAGACGCAAG
>CAJXIK010000021.1 GCA_913054445.1 uncultured Bermanella sp. | reverse complement strand
GGGTTAAATCGACTAGTGCTGGGGTTGTAGGAGGGCAGCCCCTGCCCGAAAGCCTTAGTAGCCCCTGCCCGAAAACCTTCGCCAGTCGTGAAATCACCCGCACAAAAAAAGGGCCTCTAAAAAGAGGCCCTTATCAATTGAAACTATT
Source organism: uncultured Bermanella sp. (assembly GCA_913054445.1). GTDB lineage: Bacteria > Pseudomonadota > Gammaproteobacteria > Pseudomonadales > Oceanobacteraceae > Bermanella. The sequence continues at coordinate 14,406 of CAJXIK010000021.1, read as the reverse complement.
ATTTAAGCTGTTTATTAGTTGGCAGGCTGCGGAATAATCACAATATCATTGGACTCACCAATGACATCATCTTCTGCATTGAATGCCTCTACAATCCACACATAGGTTTTGGTGGCGTCCAATACGGTTAGTACCTGAATGGTTAACCCTTCCTCTGCACTCACATCACTCAATACCTGGGCGGTAATATCGACTATATCGCCGCTTGGGTTGAGCATTTGATTGATGTTGATAGTGCCCATGGTAGCGGGCACATTGACCAACACGGCGGCTAGAGGTTCTGGCTCCTGGGCAGAAGGGTCAACTTCAAACAGTATGACGGTAAACCCTGTGACATCACTGGCATTGATGGTGGGGCCCAAGTTCCATTCTAAGGCGTGCTCACCCACTGTGGCACCAGGGAGGAAGAAGGCATTGATATTGGGCGCAAAGTCATCATCATCATCGCCATTGCCACCGCCAGGCCCGGCCATGGTTAGGTTAAAGCTCGGACCGGCATAGCTTGCACCTGGAATGATGATCTCTTCAGAGAAGTCACCACATCCATTCTCGTCACAGGCACCAAAGTGACTGATGCGTAGCACACCGCCCCAACTATTAAAGTTGACGCCGTCCTGGCTCCAGAACTGAGGCTCCCAGAAATAGTTGTTTGCTTCCGTGCCTTGATCTATGAGGTCGTTGTCGTTGGCATCGATAAACAGGCGGATATCAATCCAGCTGTCCTGACTATTGCTCATCAGTGCCTGCAAGGTGGGCTGTAGCAGGTATGTGCCGGTGTCGCTGACGGTTGAGATCGCCAGTGAGGTAGAGCTACATATCCAGGGGAAGTATTCCACCTGCACAAACTGACCCAGTTCTTCATCAAAATAGGTATCGGTAAATGGCTCGGCATCCGTGTCTTCGGAGCAGCTTTCTTGCACCACGGCCACCTTGTACATGGATAGTGGATAAGGCACACCTTGATCGTCGGTGAAGTTAGTATCCGGCGCGCCGATTACGGTGCCAGTGATATCGAAGGTGGCGCTTAGATCCAGCTCGGCACCCACGCGGAATGGGGCCTGGGTCCAGCCACCGTTGCCAAAGTATTCGCCAGTTTCAGTGTCGATAAAGTCTATGCCGAGGCTCACTTGATAAGGTGTATCGCTTATGGCAAGTTCGGTTAGCATGGCCTTGGCGGTTGCAGGTAGTTCAAACGTGGTACCTGTGATCTGAGTGTTGTCTTGCCAAGTACTATAGATAGGCATCCAACGGCAATATTCTTCCACCTCTGGGGTTGCAGGGTCATCGCCACACACATCGCGACCTACATCTAGGTTGTAAACCGCCACCACATTTAGTCCGTCTGAGTTTATGGCGGTCAGGGCGGCGGCCAGCTCGGCGGGAGCATCCCACGCAAAGGTCACTAAATCACCGGTGGTGAAGGTGGTCATGGCGAAGTTATCTTGGGCAATATTGAAAGCGTCCCATTCAGCGGATGAGGCACTGTTGCTGGGGAAGGGAGGTAGGCCTAATGGGCTGGTAAAGCGGGCGGTAAGGTCTTGTAGGCCTGTGATGATGGTCTTATCAAAATTATTGCTGTAAGCGGTTTGTACGACACCGTCTTTTTCATACTCTACGGCGATGACGTAGTTACTAGTACCGATGGCAAAATCGGTGATGATATTATCTTTATCGTATAACTCGTTCCAGATATCGTCCCACCTTGGTGAGCCATCGGTATTGGTAAAGGCACTCTGCAGAGCCAGTAGATCGCTCTCACCCCAAGGGTTCACCGCATAACAGGTATCCACATGGCCATCCTGATTAGCCATATCGTCTAAGAAGAGGTCACCATTTTCGTTATAACGGGGAAATTCCGATTCCTTTCTCAGGTCTATGTCCATGGAGGTGCCGGTTGATGTGGTGTAGCTGAGGCTAACCTTAGTGATATTAAACAGCTCCATGGGGAAGGCATCCACACAGGTAAATACACTCAGTACATCCACATGATCCTGTAGATCCCCCACCCAAACTTGTCCGGCATGTAGCTCTAACCAGTTCACTTCCAGGTTGGCGTATTCATCAAACTGACCTTCGACTTCAACAAAATCAGGGTCATCTCGGTCAATGATAAGGCCGTATAATTTGAATAAATTATCAGGTTCCCAATCCTCTACCGCATCTACGGGTTGACCATTTACCGTTACACTGGAGGTTAAATTATCCAAATAGTCACCTAGCGTATAAAAGATCAGGGTGATGGCCTGGGGCACGTTTAGTTGGCTATTACCCGATAGGGTTAGCCAGTCATCCTTGCGGCTGACCGGGAAAATGCTTAAAAATAATTGAAAGTCGGCTATTTGCGCACGCTGTTCTTTTAGCAGGGCTTGATCTGCCGCATCATCACTGGCTTCTAAGGTGGCAATGGAATTAATTATGCCGTAAACCGCGGCTAACTCATTGGTGAAGGCCTCCAGTGCGCCAGCCTTGCTGATATCAGAAAAATCAACGCCATCCGCGAAGATAACGCCACTAAAGATGGCATTAAATATTGCGTCAATGGATTGAAGGGTCCCCGTTTGGTATTCATCACCAAAGAAGTCGATCACAAATTGTGGGGTCGGGTCATCGTCGTCTTCGTCATTTTCGGTGAACAACTCTTTGATAATGTCACGGGCCTGGGTTTGCCCCGCGTCACCACTTGCGATCTCGTCTGGCACCTCATTGGCTTCTACCTTAGCGGCCACTTCTAGGGTGCCAAGGCTGTCACTCACTTCATCGTTGTTCAGTAGTTTGGTGACTAAATCCGTTACGCCTTCGCTGGAGTTAAGGGCGGTCTCAAATTGGGCGAGGGTTACATTGGGGTCGCTGGCAATTACTTCGGTCACTACCGCCACTAGGGTGTCTCGCAGGTCGCTTATATACGTTTGTGAGAAGGTATCGCCGCCCGTGTCAAAGAAGTCATCGGTCACTTGCGCCTGTACCGCCTCGGCGATCACCGTACTAATTGGATCTATGGTGGTTTTCTCTGAGCGGGTTTGCCCTGCTGGAATGAAGGCCACAGATTGTAAGCTAATGGCCGTGCCATCCACGGTGACGTTCACCTCTACTATATAGTTGACGCCAGAGCCGACCCCTGAGATCACAAACTGGGTGTTACCTGACGCAATTTTACGGATGGTAATGTTGCTGGCGGGAACGTCCAGCGCTATTTTTGTACCATTACCGCTAATAAAATATACGGTAAAATCGCTGGTGGCTATATCGGCCACCACCCGGGCGGTAAGTTGGGCACGCCCACTCCTGCTACGGGACGCCATTTTGGCCAGGCTACGGTTGAAGCTGTCTACCGCTATTTCGCCGCCTATGTTGGCATCGGCATCCCCCAGTGCGTTGGCAGAGTTGGTTTTGCTCGACTCATCTTCAATGTAATCTTTGACTAAGGCATCGCTGGTGGAGACCTCTTTTTTGGCCTCTTCTTCGGCATAGCCGTCCAGCAGAGCTTGGGCTGCGGCCTTGGCTTCATCCGAATCATGGAAGCAGCCCCCCACCAACAGTGTGCCCGATAGCAGGGCGGTTAGTATTAAATTTTGTGTTTTCATCTTCACGTCCTTCGAATTAAGTGATTCATCGCATTAATCAGATTAGACAAGATTTACCGCTTTGCCTCATGAGCACGGCGTTTTTGACCTGCTTTTAACAAATGGTAGGTTGCCTTCATTTCTTAGAACGGTATGTCACTAAATAGGGAAAGTTTTAGGTTAAGTGAAAATGCCATGCACGGGACATAGGCTTTTTTCATGGTCTCGTTGGGCCGCTATTTGCTATAGTGCCTAGCTTGAGTTTTCAGTACTTGTCCCCATATTAAGAGCGCTAAAGGGCCATTTGGAATATCCTTTAAGATATTGCCAAATTGCTTTTATTTTTAAGGAGAGTCACATGTCCGATCGTCATATTAAATTGCTTATCTTAGGTTCAGGCCCAGCCGGTTACACGGCGGCGGTGTACGCTGCCCGTGCCAACTTAAATCCTGTGGTCATTACCGGCATGCAGATGGGTGGCCAATTAACCACCACCACAGAGGTGGATAACTGGCCAGGTGACGTAGAAGGCTTGCAGGGCCCTGAATTGATGCAGCGCATGCAGGCCCACGCCGAGCGCTTCAATACCGAGATCTTGTTTGATCACATCAACGATGTGGATCTTAGCAAGAAGCCTTACACCCTCACCGGCGATCAAGGTGTTTACACCTGTGACGCGCTGATCATCTGCACCGGAGCCAGCGCTCAGTACTTGGGCCTAGAGAGTGAAGAAGCCTTTAAGGGCAAAGGGGTGTCTGCCTGTGCTACCTGCGATGGTTTCTTCTACAAGAACAAGGCGGTGGCGGTTATAGGTGGTGGTAATACTGCGGTGGAGGAGGCTCTTTACTTGGCCAATATCGCCAGCAAGGTACATGTGATTCATCGTCGTGATAGTTTCCGTAGCGAAAAGATACTATCGGACAAGCTGCTCGAGCGTGCCAAGACCGGCAACATCGAGATTCACTACTTCAATGAGCTAGACGAAGTCTTGGGTGACGACATGGGCGTCACCGGCATGCGCATCAAGAATAGCCAGAACGGTGAAACCAGCGAAATAGCCGTAGACGGTGTGTTTGTGGCCATAGGTCATACCCCAAATACCGAGATCTTTGCCGGTCAGCTGGACATGCACAACGGCTACCTGAAGGTACAGAGCGGCTCGCAGGGCAATGCCACTCTCACCAGTAAGGAAGGGGTGTTTGCCGCCGGTGATGTGATGGATCATATTTACCGTCAGGCGATTACCTCTGCTGGTACTGGCTGCATGGCGGCGCTGGATGCCGAGCGTTACTTGGATGATTTGGCCGAATAGCTTGGGTTGCTTTTGGGGGGGCGCACATAATTGCTGAGGCTGGCAAAAGATTAGGGCATGCCCACAGGGATGTGGGTAATAGGGCAATGCAGGAGCAATTGCCGAGGGGCTGCCAAAAGACTCGGGCAGGGGCTGCCCTCGTACCGAAATCCCCTAGCCACCCTGTGGCCGATTCCTCTACTCGCCTTCCAGCTTAATAATATGCAACCCGTGGCGGCTCTCAATGGGCCCCACCACCCCGCCTATGGTGGCCTCGCTGAGGGCCCGCAGTATATTCTCAGGCAGCACCTGCTTGTCTAAGTTTCCCCAATCTCCCCCATTTTGCCCGCTGGGGCAGGCGCTGTGTTCCCGCGCCAGCTGTGCGAAGTCGCCGCCCTGTTGCAGGGCCTGCAAGATAGTAGGTAGCAGATACTTGGTTTTTAATAAGATGTGTCTGGCAATCATGCACGCTCCTTGTGCGAATTAAATAATGATATGCACGCTATTTACAGTCTAGACTATTAGCCCATGGCTCGTTAAAATCCGTCGCCCAAATTTACACACATAACATGGTAGGGGAAGTACATGGCTCAAGGTGGATTCCGTCGCAAGAAGGTCCAGAAGCTTCAAGGCAAGGGTGAGTTTCAGGCAGTGTCAAGCGAAGGCCCTTTCATCGAGTGGGTGGGTAAGCCTGAATACTACCGTCATACCCTGCACATTGATGGTCAGGATTATCGTTACGAGTCTGATAGCACAGACCTAGGGGTGGAAATTGGCGAGATAGTGGTGTTTCGTTATGTCGAGCATAAAGATGGATTGATGATAGACCGCCGCTCGTTGGGGCGTTGGATCGACCCTGCGACGTTTAATTAGAGGTAGTTTTGTAATAGGGTACGAGGTCGGCTAGGGGTGTGGGGTCGGCTAGGGAGTGTGGGGTCGGCCACGGGGTGGCCTCGTACGTACGTAGGAGCGCACCCCGTGCGCGACCAGAGCAACCACGCATATGATTAGTTAGGCAGGGTGATATTCAGCTCCAAGACCGACAGCTGATCCTGATTTTCTACTTGCACCTGAATATCTTCGTCTACAATGTTCACATACTTGGCCACCACCGCCATGATCTCTCTTTGCAAGGCGGGCAAGAAATCAGGGGCATTGCGCTGATTGCGCTCATGGGCAATTAATATCTGTAAGCGTTCTTTGGCCACAGATGCAGTGGCCTTAGTGTCTTCTTTGAAATAGCCGAACAATCCCATGTTAGCCTCCAAATACGCGTGCTAAGAAACTTTTCTTCTGCGCTTCTAAGAATCGATGAGCAACCGCTTCGCCCACTAAGCGGGCCACGGCATCGCTGTAGGCGGCACCGGCATCACTCTTGTCATTCAATATGATGGGGCTGCCCTGATTAGAGGCTTTTAGCACGTCCTGAGACTCAGGAATCACGCCTAGTAAGTCCACCGCTAAAATTTCTTCAACATCGTTGACGCTGAGCATCTCGCCGTCGTCTACACGCTGCGGATTGTAGCGAGTTAATAATAAGTGCTCTTTCACCGCCTCGCCGTTTTCGGCCTTACGGCTCTTGCTTTGCAAGATACCGAGGATGCGGTCGCTGTCACGCACCGAGCTTACCTCTGGGTTGGTGACGATGATGGCCTCGTCGGCAAAATAGAGGGCCATCTGTGCGCCTTTCTCGATGCCAGCTGGGCTGTCGCAGATGATGAACTCAAACTCTTGACGTAATTCATCTAAAATCTTGCCCACCCCCTCGATGGAGAGTGCATCTTTATCTCGGGTCTGCGAGGCGGGTAAGATGTACAGGTTGTCGGTGCGCTTGTCTTTGATGAGGGTTTGTTTGAGGTTGGCCTCGCCATTGATGACGTTCACGAAGTCGTATACTACTCGGCGCTCGCAACCCATGATTAAATCTAGGTTACGCAGGCCCACGTCAAAATCGATGACCACTGTCTTGTGGCCCTTCATGGCCAAACCGGTACTGATGGCGGCACTGGTCGTGGTCTTACCCACTCCCCCCTTGCCTGAGGTAACGACGATAATTTTTGACATGTTTGACTCGATGGCCCCACTTGATTGTTTAATTGATGAGTATTTATGAAACGCTATATAGAATCAAGTATCTAACAGGTGATTGCTTATAACATTTTTGAAGGATACTCCTGTCTTTTAAACGCTTTGTACGGTTAGACGCTCGTCTTGCATCTCGATGTAACAGGTTTTTTGCCAGTGTTGGGGGTCCATGTCGTCACTCACCTGATATTCTCCGGCGATGGAAAACAGTTCGGCTTCCAGCTTTTGGCAGCTGATGCTGGCCTGCCGGTTGCCCTCAATACCGGCTAGGGCGCGACCATATAGCGTGCCGTGAATGTGTATGCTGCCGGCGGCCAATACCTCTGCCCCTTGGCCCACGTTGCCCATGATGATTAAATCTCCGTGGGGATTCACCACCTGCTGACCGCTGCGCACTGGGCTACGAATGAGTTTGGGGGTGGCAGCCTTGGCGGGTTTTTTATTCTTGGCCGACTGGCTGTCGGTGCTCAACGGCAGGCTTAGGGCCTGTGCTAAGGGTTCGTTTTCTTGGCCGCAGCGCAAGCCCACAGGAATAAACTGCAGTTTGCGTAGGCAGGCAAGCAGTGCCTGTGCCACGGGCAGCGGAACTAATTGTGGGGGCAGCTGAATGATGATGGGGGCAAACCGAAGCAGTTGCGGCGCTTGTTGCAGGCGCTTGCTAAGATCGGCCTCGATCTCGGCCAGCGCTAAAGAGTGCAGTTCCAGCACAGTGAAGGGCAGCAGGCTGGCCTTTAGACGCAAAACCTGAGCACTCTTTTGAGTCGCTTCCATGGGAGGCTGTTCCTTGTGGCGCAATGATTGAGATATAAAAATATAAGAGTATTAGACGGTAACGCTTTTAAGGGTCAGCGGCACGCTGGCGAAGCGAATACCAGGCCAGCCGTGTAACATGAATTGGCGAATGTTCTGGTGGTCCTGCCCCTCGGGCGTGGCCAGCACGTCGCGGTAATGCTCACCAAAACAGGCTAGGGTTTGCGCTTGGGTAAAGCCATTTAAGCGCCCGAGGGCAAACACTTTGAGGCTGCCTTCGTTTTGTCCCGCCGCGTTTTGCACGGCGTCTTTATCCAGGCCGTTGTGGAAGGCGCTGGCACTGAATTGGTACCATTTTTCGCTTAGCGCGAGGGTCTCACTAAAGGATGCGCTATTGGCGTTTAGTTGCTCGCGAAAGGCGCTCATGTCGCTTTGCAGGGCTTGCTGCTGATTAAACAGGGCCATCTCCAGGTCGCTGCTGGGCAATTGATAATCTTGCTTCCACTGTTCGTAGGGCATATCGCTGTAAGCCCACTGGCGAGCAGCGTCCGTAGAGATTTCTTGCCCTTGGGCCTGAGCCGCGCTCCGATACCACTTGCCCAGGCAGTTACGGCAAAAACCGGCTAGGGTCATGAGCTGGATATTTTGTACGTCTTTGCGGGTATTGAGGTGTTGCAGAAAGCGGCGCATAACGGCGGCTTCGATGGGGGAATTATCCATGGCGTACGGTATCAAATTGCTTATAAGTGAGGGCATTGTACTGTGGCTAGTGGAGGCCTGCCAAGGTAATCGCATGAAAATAAACACAGAGCTTAGCGTCTAAATCCCACCTGCCCTGTCGATTCCTAACGGTTACGAAAAGGCACTTGGTGGGTACACAGGTAGCGCCCCCACTCGATGACGCTGCGGGGGAAATGGCGGCGCACGATGGCATCGACAATTTGCGCGGTGCGGTAATCGTTTTTTTTCAGAACCAGGAAAACCAAATCGCTGCGACGCCATTCAAATTCAGCCAGCTGGCAAGGGATCTTGGCGGATCGCACTAGGTAGGCAATCTGATAGGCGGCTTCGCGTTTCATCAATAATAGCCAGTAGCGGCTGCGCAGAATTTCCACGGCGCGTAGGTCGGCGCATTGGACCTCTATCTCGGCCTTCACCGATAGGTCGCGGCCTTTTTCACGGCAGTGCAACAATAAGGCCCCCAGCTGCTGGGGTTCGCCTTCGTTGCGATAGTAATAGCGGCCGTCCCACTCGCGATACACAAAGGGGTAGCGTTTGCCTTGCTCGCCAAATAATTCGTGGCTGAGTTGATCGAAGTGCTCGGCGTGAAAGGTGGGGATGTCTTTGCACTCGGTTTCGGCGTATTGCAGCATATCTTGATAGTCGTTGTCGGTGGTGCAGGATTCCACCGCGGTGATGTTGCGTATAGATAAATATCGTTTAAAAGTGCGGGCCTTATAAATTTTTTGTAATAACAGCGCGCAGTCCTGCCATTCATCCCCCGCCTGTTCTAGCGAGTTGGCCGCCGCGCTATGAGTGTCATGGAGGGACAGCCAGCGGTGCGACAGATAGCTCTTGGGGTTGATGTCGGCCAGTATTTCCATTGGCATTTCAGTCACATAGCGTACGCAGTACCACACGGGAAAGATGCGCTGTAGGAGCAAATTAAACCAGGTTTCCACGTCCACCAATTTAAAGGGCGTGGCTTTTTTTACGGGCTTTGGCTGAGTTTCGGTGGTGCTCATGATGACCTTTTAATATTTTACCCTGATTATTTCCTCGGCTGAAAACTCGACAACTTTAATGAACTGGTCTTTATAATTAAGGATAGCCAAAAAAAGGGATATGAACATGGTGGCCAAAACCGAAAAAGATCCGCCTAAATACATGCGCCTGTCTGCCAATACCCAGTACGAATTGGCACAGGGTATTGAGGCCGCCGCTGCCGCAGCTCAGCTGGGCGATGAGGCAGGTCTAACACCGAGCTGCTATCAAATTTGCTACCAGCAGCTCACAGATCAGTTGCAGGAAGAGTACCTGCTCAAGACACCGGCTTCTCTTAACCTCGAGCGGGTCGAAGATAATAAAGCCTTGCAGGCCGCGCTGTTGTCTTGGATACCACTGTGTGCCGCGCAATGGCAGTTACAAGGGGGCGACCCCGCCGCGTCGGCCCGTTTTCAGGCCGAGTTTAAATTAGTGGTGGCGCGCAGCTTACGGGATGGCCTCGATATCATGAGCGCCAGAGATATTTGGCGGTTTGATATTCAACGCAATATAGAGGAGGTTCAAAAATACGTGTTTGCCGCCGTGGATCAATATACTTTATGATGCCCATCGCGACGTGCCAGCCATTTGTGGCGCATAATTCATAAGCTTTTCAACGGGTTGAATCATTATGGCCAATATCAATATTCTGGTGGGTTCGGTTACTGGCAAGGCGCTCAGTGCGGGCTCTGCCATCCAAGAGGTGTTTAATGGGCAAGGTCATCACGCCCAGTTATTTGCCAATGCGGCCATCGAACAGGTCACAGACGAGGCGGTGGATGTCTTGCTGATCGTGACCTCGAGTACCGGTCAGGGGGATTTACCCGCGAGCTTAGTGCCGCTTTACGCTCAGCTGCAAAGTGAATTTCCGCTCATCCCCAACAAGAAGTTTGCGGTGGTGGCGCTGGGTGACAGCAGCTACAGCACCTTCTGCCAAGCGGGTGCCACCATGGAGGAGCTTATGTTTGAGTTACAGGGGCAGGCATTGTGTGAGCGCTTTAACATCGATGCCTGCGAGCACTTTAATCCGCTGGACGCGGCACGTGGCTGGGCACTAGACTGTGTAAAGCGGCTGTAATATATTCATCCTCTCCCTAATAAACAGAATAGAGTGCCCATGGCGACAATCTTAATAGTTGATGATTCGGCCACTATGATGGAAGGTCACAAGCGTATCCTAGAAAAGCAGGGTCACACCGTTCACAGCGCCGAAGACGGCGAAGAAGGGGTGGCCAAGACTCTCGAGATCATGCCAGACCTCGTGTTAATGGACGTGGTCATGCCCAAGATGAACGGCTTTCAGGCCACCCGCAAGATCACTAAGAACGCGTTAACCCAGCACATCCCGGTGGTGATCGTGACCTCTAAAGATCAACAGACCGATATCATGTGGGGTAAGCGGCAAGGGGCCAGTGATTACCTGATTAAGCCCGCCGACGACGCACAGTTAAAGGCCACGGTCGAGCGCCTATTGATGGCGGTGACTTAGTAAGCCCCTCTTAAAAATGATAAATCAGCACGCTGTTGTAACTGGTTTGGGTGTCGTTGGCACCGTCTGGTGTCTGCGTGTCGTGCTCCATATCCCATTTAAGGCTCAGGCTGATGGTCGACGTGACGTTGATGGTGAGCGCGTTTTGCCACAACCCCTTCTGATCGCTTAAGCGCCCTAGCTCGGGCTGAAAATACAGAGTGCTGCTATAAAGAACGTGCTCGTTGAGCTTGTTTTTATAGGCCCAATAGAGGTTGAGGCGGATGTTGGTTTCATCCTCAGAGGGCGTCTCGACGTAGTCTTCTTCTTCATGAAACACCCCCAATCCCATGTGATTGGCCTGCTGCAATGGCGCTGCTGAGCTTAAGGTATAGCGTAAACCGCCTCCTAGCAGGGTGCGTCGCGCGAGAAAACTGAACCTGTCTTCCTGGTACTGAACAAAGACCTCGTGGCCCCAGTTGCGGCTGTGTTTGGTGAGGTAGCGCAGGTGGACTAGGCTTTCATCGGTATTTACCTCTCGGTCTACCTCGGCGTAATCGCGGCTGATGATGGCAATCCACTCATCGCGCCGATAAGCACGAATAAGCTGAACCGCAGTACCCAGCGCCAGCTTATCGCTGCTGCCGATGCGCCCATCGAGGCTGAGGCTAATGTTACCCGTGGTGCCTTCTTCTGTGTTGTTGAGGCGAGTGCTCTCGATGTTGGTGATGCCATGGCTCACAGAGGCCAGGCAGGCACAGGTTATAAGGCTCAGGCGAACCAGCAGTAGGCGTAACATAACGTGGCTTCTTAAAAAAAGGCGCTACTCTAGCATAGTTCGTGATGGCGGGTTTTGCCCAATAGCGGGCGGGGTAAATTAGCCCTCGGCTTGCGCTATTGGGGTTTGCTCTGCCTCTGGCCTAGGGTAGCGTCGAATTCCATGAATTGTCCTTGACGAATCACTCCCAGTTTAATCTTATCCCCAGGCACTAGGTCGGCAATCTGGCGCATGGTGGCGCTGCCCTTGGCGGCCTTGCGGCCATTAAAGTGGGTGACGATGTCGCCGTTTTGCAGTCCGGCTAACTGTGCCGGGCCATTGTCGGCAAGCCCCACCACCACCTGACCGGTGAGCTGTTCGGGCAGGCCAAAGACCTGCTTTAATTGTGGGCTCAGTTCCTGTGTCTCTAGCCCCAACCAGCCACGCACCACCTGACCGTGTTTGAGCAAGTCCTTCACCACCTTCAATACGTGGTTGAGGGGAATAGCGAAGCCGATGCCTTGGTTGCCCCCCGACTGGCTATAAATCGCGGTGTTGATGCCCACTAGTTCGCCGGCGGCATTCACCAGCGCGCCCCCCGAATTACCCGGATTCACCGCCGCATCGGTTTGAATGAAGTCTTCATAGGTGCTTATACCCAGTTGATTACGGCCGGTGGCGCTGACGATGCCCATGGAGACGCTTTGCCCCACGCCAAATGGATTGCCGATGGCGAGAGTCACGTCCCCCACCTGAGTGTGCGGGCTCTGCGCGAAGCGCATGACAGGTAGTACTGACAGTTGAATTTTTAACAGGGCGAGGTCGGTAGCGGCGTCCTTGCCCAGCACCTGAGCGTTTACGGTGCGGCCGTCTTGCAGCGCCACGAGGATCTCATCGGCACCCTCTATGACGTGGCTATTGGTGACAATGAGGCCGTCGGCATCGATGATGACCCCGGAGCCTAGGCTATTTTGCAGGCGGTTTTGGGGGATGGGGGCGCGCTCGAAGAAGCGTTTGAAGAAGGGCTGCTCCATGAGCGGGTGGCTGCGTGGGCGGATGGTCTTGCTGGTGTAGATGTTCACCACCGCCGGAGCCGCGCGCTGTACCGCCGCCGCATAGGAATGAGGCCCGCTAACAACGGCGGGAGGCTGGGGAATAACGTGCAGCACTAAGCTCGCCAACACGAGGCCCATTAAGATCGACCAAGATAAAAAACCGGGTTTTTGCATATTAAGAATTGCCTTTTACGGGAAATCTTCGAAAATACCGCTAGTTTACTCAACTGGTGATGGAAATGAAGCTTAAGCAGCTGGTTGCCTATCTCGATACGCAACTGAAAATTAACACGTTTAAAGATTACTGCCCCAATGGCCTGCAAGTGGAGGGCAAGGGGGAGGTGCTGCGTATCGTCAGCGGCGTCACCGCCTGTCAGCGGCTCATAGATGTGGCCATAGAAAAACAGGCCGATGCCATCCTCGTGCACCACGGCTACTTTTGGAAGGGCGAACCAGAGGCCATTACCGGCATCAAGAAAAAGCGCATTCAATCCCTGTTAAAACACGATATTAGCCTGCTGGCCTACCATCTGCCTTTGGATAGTCACCCGCAGTGGGGCAACAACGTGCAGTTGGCGAAGGTCTTAGATTTTGAAATAAGCGGCCCCATCGACGCAGGTGATGAACGGGTGCCAGGGTTTATAGGGCGCTTGCCAACCCCCATGAGCGCCCGCCAGTTAAGCGCGCATATCGGCCAGCGGCTGCAACGCTCACCCCAACACATAGGGGCCGAAGACGACCTCATCCGCACCATCGCTTGGTGTACCGGCGGCGCGCAATCTTACATGCAGTATGCCATCGACGGCGGCATAGATGCCTATCTAACCGGTGAGATCAACGAGCCCAGCGTACACAACGCCCGCGAAACCGGCACCCACTTTTACGCCGCCGGCCACCATGCCACCGAACGCTACGGAGCCAAGGCCCTAGGGGAGCATTTAGCGCAAGAGTTTGAGCTAGAGGTGACGTTTGTGGATATAGATAATCCGGTGTGATTTAGCATTATGAGCAGGGCAGCCGCATTAAAATTAAAGGGCTATGGGATGCCTTCATAATGGAGGCTTAGTGGTGCGTCTTTACATATTCTAATACCCAGTTAGGCATCTGTTGCGCCGCGCCAAAGTGTTCGAGCATGTCGAAGGTTATCTGAGGGTGATCCTGTTGAGCCTGCTGCAATAGCTTGGGTAAGTCTTGCGCCACATGAAAGCCCTGCGCCAGGAAATACGGCAGCAACACTATGTGCTCACAGCCCAGTGCCACCAGCTCGTGAATGCTGCTGGCGGGCTTGGGCTGGGCTAACTCTAGGAAGCAGTGGCGCACATGATTGAAGTCGGCGGATTGTTGAGCGATGGCACGGCTCAAGTGCGCAATCTCTGTGGTAGAGCTGGCCTTGCGGCTGCCATGGACGATTAATAACAGGGCTTTCATGTAAGTGAGTCTTAACTAATGTTGTGGGTGTGGCCATCTTTACGCACGGCACATCATGCCAATGCGTCGTTAATTTTACCTACTTGTCGTAGTTTAAGCCAACTCGCTAACGCACTTTAATTGAGGTCTTAGCAGAAGGTGAGGCTGTCGGGATTAATCATAATTCAGCGGCTAAGTGGGCTTAGATCAAGACTGGGTTTAGTGCTTTTTTAGGTCGCCGTGAACTCATCCATGAGGGCTTGCCTCGG
>CAJXIK010000020.1 GCA_913054445.1 uncultured Bermanella sp. | reverse complement strand
CCGTGGTGGCCGAGCCACTGGTTCAATTATTAAATCAACTTTCTAAACGATAATCAGCACGATTTATGGCATCGCACGATGATATCAGTGTCATGTATTTTGATTATTAAATGAGTCTATGCAAGTGATAATCTGCACGATTTATGGCATCGCACGATGATGGCGGTGTCATGTATTTTGATTATTAAATAAGTTTATGCAAGCGATAAGCAGGTGACGATATGAAGCAGTTATTGACCGTGTGGCGCAGCCCCAAAAAAGATGAAATGTATTTATACACAGACCGTCTCGAGGGCCTCAAGCGCGTACCTGAAGAGTTACTCAAGATGTTTGGCGCACCTCAAGAAGTCATGGGTCTGCCCATTAGTGAAGACAAAAAACTGGGCCGTGCCGATGCTAAAAAGGTTATGTCTGAAATAAAAGTGAAGGGTTACTACCTGCAGCTGCCGCCGGTACGCGAAGGCTACATGCTGGATATTCACAAAGACAGCTCGTCGAAATACACCGACATCCTGTGATTTTTAGTGTCATCGGGGATGATCATGGTGAATAAAGAAAAACCATTTTGGGAAAGCATCCCGTTAATGGACATGAACAAGCAGCAGTGGGAAAGCCTGTGTGACGGCTGCGCCAAGTGTTGTCTGCACAAGCTAGAAGACGAAGACACGGGCGAGGTTCACTACACAGAGATAGTGTGCCGCTACCTAGACCGTGATAGCTGTAACTGCACAGAATATAAACGCCGCCAGCAGCTGGTTCCTAACTGTGTGTGGCTTAAGCCCGCAGACGTGAAAGAATTTCACTGGCTTCCGGCGAGTTGTTCGTATCGCTTAATCAGTGAAGGCAAGCCCCTGCCCAAGTGGCACCACCTGCGCAGCGGTGATAAAGGTTTGATTCACAAACGTAACCAGTCCATGCGTAACAAGGGCATTCCGGATGACAAGATTCCGGAAGAGGATTGGCAAGACCATATTATCTGGATGGAATAGAAGTTAATGGCGTATTACCAAAGCTACCAATATACCTGGCTGTTTTACTTAGCCGCGGCAGTGGGTTTTTACTACTGTGTGGTGAAGCTGAGCAAATACTGGAAGAGTGGCGACTTGCGTAATTACACGCGCATGGTGGCGGCGGTGATTTTGTTTACGCCGGCCAGCCACACTGTGGATGGTAATTTTTCGCTAGCACCTGCGTTCATCGTGAGCCTAGGTGAGATGCTCACCCATGGCTCGAAGGCCGCCATGCAGGGGGTGGTGCCGCTGATGTTGGCCCTATTTTTAGGGGCGCTGATATTAACCATGCAGGCCTTTTGGAAGAGTAAAAAGGCCTCTTAGTTCTAATGTGCAAGCTCGCCTCGTGACGTAGCCAATCTTGTACGAGCTCACGCCGTGAGCGATAAACCTGTACGAGCTCACCCTGTGAGCGATAAACCTGTACGAGCTCACCCCGTGAGCGATAAACCTGTACGAGCTCACCCCGTGAGCTATAAACCTGTACGAGCTCACCCTGTGAGCGATCTTTCGGGCACAGGGTGCCCTCCTACAATGTGGGGGCTGCGATCTTTCGGGCACAGGGTGCCCTCCTACAATGTGGCGGCTGAGATCTTTCGGGCACAGGGTGCCCTCCTACAATGTGGGTGCTGCGATCTTTCGGGCACAGGGTGCCCTCCTACAATGTGGGGACTGCGATCTTTCGGGCACAGGGTGCCCTCCTACCATGCCAGCGGCAGCTACTTCGTCCACACCGTTAAGCCGCTAAGGTCCTTGCCATTCTTAAGATAAAAACGCGCCACTAGGTAGGTGAGTACAAACATGATCACGTTGCCCACAAAGCCGGTGTAATAAAGGTCAAACGGCACACTTAAACTGTCGGGCAATAATTCGTTTTTACTCAAGATGGTCCACGAGGTAAATACCATAGTGGCCACCAACCCGGCCCAAGCCGCCCGTGCATCCCCCTGTTGTGTGAAGAAACCAATCAAGTACAAGCCCAATAAACCGCCCCCGAGGACAGAGCTCAAGATGGTGGCGGTATCTTGCAGGGTCTTAGTGTCGGCATTGGCCAGATAAATAGCGCCGCCCATCATCAATACGGCACTGATGGCCGCGATCACCCAAGCCGCCTTTAGGTAGTGCCTATCATCTAGGTCGGGTCTTAAGTGGCGTCGGTAGATATCCACCACCGATACGGTGGAGATGGCATTGATGCTGCTGTCCAAAGATGACATGGCCGCCGCCAGCGCCGAGGCAATGACTAAGCCTGCCACGCCTACCGGTAAGTGGTGGTTGATGAAATAGGGCAGGATTTGTTCCGGTGCACGGCTGCCATCCAGCATTTCTTGTGGGGCAACGGCCGGAAACTGCTGAAAAAATACAAACAGGGCGGTGCCTAAAAACATGTAAAAAGCCCAGATAGGCAGCGAGCTGAGCACCGCCACTAACATGGCCTTGCGCGCCTCACGGGTAGACTTGGCGGCGCAGTATCTCTGTACGGTATTTTGGTTAGAGCTGTATTCGGTTAACCAGGCGATCAAGCCGATAAAGAGCATCATGCTGATGGTTTTTTCATCGAAGCGAATCTCCCAGCCCATGGCATTGAGGTTGCCATTTTCCAACACACTAAAACTTAACTTGTTAAACTCATCGGCCACCGAAAAAATTTGCGTCATGCCACCGGGCAAGGCATCCACAATCACCCATAGGCACAGCATCCCGCCCAGCGCCAACACTATAGTCTGCATTACATCGGTCCAGATCACCGCGTCTATGCCGCCTATGATGGTATACACGGCCACAAACACGCCGCCGATGACGATGCACCAGGTCGCGCTTAAACCAGTGAGTTCTTGCAGCAATAAGGACAATAAAAACAAGATCATGCTGACCCGCACAATTTGCGCGATGATGAAGGCAATGGCACCGTAGACACGAATGGACGGGCCAAATCTATCCTCCAAATACTCATAGGCCGAGGTGATCTTGCCGCGCCGAAAAAACGGCAGGAAGAAATAGGCGGCAAACAATATGGCAAGGGGCAGCATTAGGTTGGGCACAAAACGAATCCAGGAGGTCTTAAAGGCGTCCCCTGGGTAGGCTAAGAAGGTAATGGAGCTGATGGAGGTGCCTACTAGGCTTAAACCTATGACCCAGCCAGAAAACGAGCGCCCGCCCACGAAGTACTCTTCGGTATTGGTGTTCTTGCGTGAAAAATAAAAGCCAATGGCGCTGATCAGCAGCAAATAAGCCACCAGAGCGGCGATATCTAATGGGTGTAGAGACACGGGGGGAACCTTTATTGTGCTTGTTTGCGGCGATACTAGCAGGTTTGAGCGGGTAGGTATCTTCGCTGCGGCTTGCATGGCGAGGAATTGTCTATACTCATGGGCAACCAGTGAGAGTAAATACCATGTTTTTGGGTGAGGCATACAGCACCAGTTTAGTTCTCTTATCCATCGTGATTGCGGTCATCGCCTCCTTTACGGCGTTTGGCATCATAGAGCGAGCGGCCTCGGCCAGCGATAAGCCGCATAAAATAGGCTGGATCATATTTGGTGCCTTGAGTATGGGCAGTGGCATCTGGGCGATGCATTTCATCGGTATGCTGGCCTTAACGCTGCCGATACCCGTCTACTACGACTTGGGCATCACCATCATTTCAATCATTCCTGCTTTTTTTTCCTCGGCCCTCATCTTAAGGTTCATGTCCCTGCCGGATTACGAGTGTAAATACCTGCTCGTACATGGCCTCTTGCTGGGGTTAGGTATCGGTTTAATGCACCACACCGGCATGGCGGCGATGAGAATGGATGCCGTGATGGTGCATGATAAAATATTGACTATATTGTCTGTTTTATTTGCCGTTGCCGGGGCCATTTTTGCGTTAAAGATACAGAGCGAGGCCGCCAACAGCGGTCTTTTTGCGAGTCAATTGCTCACCAAGAGAAAGGGGCTCGGCGCACTCGTCATGGGCATAGCCATCTCTGGCATGCACTATAGCGCGATGTCTGCCGTGAGCTTCGGCGCAGAGAAGCACAGTGACTCGCCTCAAGGCATGAGCGCAGATGGGCTGGCTGTCATCATTGCCATCGTGGTTCTTTTTATTATCCTAATATCAATACTTACCCCTCTCATCTTGCGTTATACACAAACGGCAAGGGAGCTTAAATTTTCGGCGCGTGTCTTCAGTAATACCCATGAAGGCATCATGATTACAGAGTCTGATGGCCGTATTATTGAGGTTAACCCCGCTTTTTCTGCCATAACGGGTTACTCCAGCGCAGAGGTGATAGGTCAGACCCCGAGGATATTCCGCTCGGGGAAGCACGAGCAATCCTTCTATGCAGATATGTGGCAGTCACTCACGGAACGGGGGCATTGGCACGGTGAAGTATGGAACCGCAACAAGAGTGGTGAGCTCTTCGCCGAACTCGTGGATATATCGGCTCTAAAAAACACTAACGGCAACACGGTAAACTATGTGGCCATCTTCTCAGACATCACCCACAGTAAAGAGCAGCAAGCCGAGATGAAGTTGATGGCGCACTACGATGCGCTTACCAAGCTGCCTAATAGAGTGCTTTTTTATGATCGGTTTTTGCAGGCCGTGGCGCATAGCAAGCGGAGCAAGAGCTCGCTGGCCATTTGCTTCCTTGACCTAGATGATTTTAAACGCGTGAATGATAGCTATGGCCACCATGTTGGTGATCGGCTGTTGGTGGCGGTGGCTGAGCGCATTGCAGGTAACCTTCGCGAAGAGGATACTATCTCTCGCCAGGGGGGCGATGAGTTTACCCTCTTGCTGGGTGATATCGAGCATGTTCATCAAGCTGAATCCTTATTAAGCCGCATCCTTGAGGCGCTGGTTCAGCCCTATGAGGTCGATGGGCACTCTATGGTTATTAGCGCTTCATTAGGTGCGACACTCTATCCTGCGGACGATGGCGATATCGATACACTCATACGCCATGCCGATAAAGCCATGTATCAGGCGAAATTGGCGGGTAAGAATGGTTGTCAGCTGTTTAGCCTAGACGATGCTCAGCAGGTGGTGCAAAAACACCACCAATTAGAAGAAATTAAGCAGGCACTGAACAATCAAGAGTTTAAGTTATATTACCAACCTAAGGTCAACATGAAGACCGCTCAAGTGTACGGTGCCGAGGCCCTGATTCGCTGGATACACCCGGAAAAAGGCTTGATTCCTCCCTTAGACTTTTTACCGCACATTGAGGGAACGGATTTAGAGGTGCAAATTGGAGATTGGGTGATCAACGAAGCCTTGGCCCAAATCGGTAGCTGGCAGCAACAAGGGTTAACACTCGAGGTCAGCGTGAACATAGCGGCTCATCACTTGCAGTCGGCGGATTTTTTTAAGCAATTAAGCGCGGCGTTGGCTCGGTACCCTAGGGTAAATCCTCGCGACCTACAGTTAGAGATTTTAGAGAGCAGTGCACTGGGTGATTTGGCGACGATCAGCGGCATCATTAAGCGTTGCCAAGGTGCTCTTGGGGTGAGTGTGGCCCTCGACGATTTTGGTACTGGATACTCATCACTCACACACCTGCGAAGCTTGTCGGCCAACGTGATTAAGATCGACCAAACCTTTGTACGCGACATGCTCGATGACAAGGGCGACCTAGCGTTAATAGAGGGTATTATAGGTTTAGCCAAGGCGTTTGATTGTAAGGTCATTGCCGAAGGCGTCGAGACGGCCAATCACGGTGTTCTGTTAACGCAGATTGGCTGCCACTATGCTCAAGGGTATGGCATCGCTAGACCGATGCCGGCAGCCGAGGTGCTGGCGTGGACTGGGCAGTATGAAGCCACTGCACCTTGGCCCGGCACGCAGTGACCGTTCATCTTTTACCCTGTAAGGCAGGTCACGCTACTTAATCGCGCTGCCCACGTCCAGTTGTTCAAACCAATCTAAAAATCGCTGCACGTCCTTGCCTTTAAACAGACGCCCGTGTTGTGGTGCCAGAATATCTATGTCTAGCTTACGAATGCGTTTTATCCAGTGGGCTTTAGCCTCGTTACTGGGCATCCAGCGTTGATGAAAGAAGCGCATGCTCTCAATGTGGCGTTCAAAATTCTCCACAAACATGGGGGTGCCGGGAGGCTCTAAGGCGGCCCCCACGTCTCCGCTGAAGAGTATTTTCGCTTTGGGGTCATAGACATTAAAATTACCCGAGCTGTGCATGTAATGGGCGGGAATAAAATCCAGACCGATGCTTTCTAGGCGCAGGTGGCCCCCCGTGTCGGCGATGGGCTTGTATTGAATGTTGTCCATGCCAAAGTGACGAATAAAACCTTCCCAGATGCCAGAACAGTGCAGGCTAGAATCGGGTAGTACCTGATCCCACATGCCCAAAGATGAAATAATATCTGGGTCCTGATGGCTGGCAAATAAGTCCGTTAGGTGTTCTATGTTGACGTATTTAAGCACCGAGGCCAACATGGTGGAAAACACCTCTATGCCTCCTGGGTCGAGCAGGATGCTGCGCTGACCATCTACTATCATGTACTGGTTGGTATCCAATATCTTTTCGGGTTTTTCTGGATCGCGGCCAAATACATACCATTGGTGACCATCGTCGAAGAGTTTGTGTGCATCCATGAACGTGCCTTTGCCTTATTATTGTTAAAGGGAGCGGACTTCCTTAGTGGTTAAGCCTGAAAATACGATAACTTATTCTGGCTGGTGGTGATATGTGCCTTTATGTCGTTGCTCTGTTGGCTGATGGTCTCGGCCATGTTTTCTAACATGGGCCGGAATTCGCCGGTTTGAGTAGCCTCTAGGCGAAACGTCACCGCCACCACATTACTCGACTGCATATACTGATGAATATCCGCCAGTTGATCTTTTAGCTCGATTAATTGGCGCTGTAAAGAGTGCATCTGATGGGATAAAAACAGCTGCCGGTTGGCAGCGGCCACATTAAGCTGCTGGGATTGGCTCGGCTCCAGCCGCGCCTGGCTCTTGGCAAGGCGGTCGAGGAAGGTTTGGGTACGCCATTGGCGCACCGATGTGCGTGAAATGGTGATGGCAGACTGGTTGATGAGGCGGGAGAGTCTAATGGTCTTACCGGCCAGCTCGTCAAAGTAATCGCTGATTACCTTTAAGCCTGCCGCCTTAGCACCGGCTCGCAGCACCATGGCCCGAGAGTTCTTTGCCGCCAGTGCCATGCGTTTGGCGATGAGGCTGGCACGAAACAAATGCCCAGAAATGGTGGCCGATGCAGCGGTCTGTGAGGCGATTTGCGACGAGACGTGCTGCATTAATATTCCTTTACCTGCAAAACTATATGACTTTACTATAGCGCACGTCGTGGTTTGAGCGAGTTTAATTCTGCGTTAACGATTGACGGCTTTCATGCGTTGGGAATATGCTCGGGGATCATCACTAGGCCATGGAGGCGCTGCCGTTGGCAAACGAAGCAATTCATATTTGGGTATCGGGCAAGGTTCAGGGGGTTTATTTTCGTGCCTCTACTGCCAAGAAAGCCCAAAAGCTAAATTTATGCGGTTGGGTGCAAAACTTGCCGGATGACAGGGTAGAGATATTGGCACAGGGAGAGGCCGAATCCCTGCGTCAGCTGTTACTCTGGTGCCAGAAAGGCCCTGTATTGGCTAGGGTGAGCGAGATCACCCAGCAGGCAGCCAGCCTAGACCGTCAATTAAACGGTTTTGAGGTGAGACGTTAGTGACTCGCCGCGCCCTCGGGCTGGTAATTGTGCGGGGCCTTGCCCTGAATGAAGAACGCAAAGGCGAGAATTTCGGCGATTAATTGATACAACTCGCTGGGAATCTGCTGGCCCGTCTGCAATTCACTTAGTTGCTCCAGCAACTGAGGGTTCTCATAGATGGGAATGCCCATGGCCAGGGCTTGCTCTATGAGCTTAGTGGCGGCCTCACCCGCCCGCTGATCGCTGATGACTGGGGCTTGGCCACCATCGTAAAATAGGGCTAACGCCTGATCCTGCTCTGTCCATATGGTGCCCATACTCTCCTCCATCTATATATTGTTAAGTGTGTACGTCGATCATGGATTGATGAACTTGGCGACTATTCTTGCTTGGATTGCCCCGTTTGCTTTGGATATTCTCCACCTGAAACCCCGCCGCCGTTAACTTGTGGCGCAGCAGAGGGGAGTGTTGCTGCAAGTTGGCCAGCGCCTCTCGCTGCTGTGCCCATAATGTTAGTTGCAATTGCTGGCCACTCAGGTGGCTCTCGATGGCAAAGGCCCCTTCTTCCCCTTGCGCAAAGCGCAATACCAAGTGCCAGCCCAGCGCCTGATGTTTATGCGCGGCGCTCTTCGATTCTTGTGACAGCTCCAGTTCACACCAGTGCATGGCGTGCTGATGTAAGTAGGGCAGCGAGAAATTTAGGCTCAGGTTGTCGGGTTGCTGCTGCATCACTAGGCGATTATTGATCTGCTCCCCCTGCATGCGTGACAGGCTCTGGCTCACCTGCTGTAACTGGCGCAGCAGTTTGTCGCCGCTGTCATCAGGCGATGCGGGCTGCTCGGCGACGCTCAGTAGCATGCTGTGCAGCAGCTTGTGAACCTGTTGTTGGGCGCTTAAATTTTCAGGCCACAGCGCGAGGGCCTTGGGGCTGGCGGGCGGCTTGGGGGCCAGCAGCCATGCCAATAGCTGCTCGGGTTTCATTTTATCGTGCTTTAGCGCCCCTTGATGCTCTCCCTGTATGGCGCTGTTTACGCCGCTTTGAATGGGTTGTGGGACATTAATTTGCGGCCGCCCATCACTGTGAGCAACTTGCGCCTGCCACGCTTTAAATAATTGGCTTTGCAGTTCAATTAACCATGCCTTGCCGTCTTGATTGGCGGCTTGCGGGCTGGAATGGCTGAAGTGATTAGGTTGATTAGGTTGGCTGGCCTTAGGCCCAAGGCTGTCGGCTATTTTTGCTTGGCTTGGCTTGGCTTGGCTTAGCTGGGCGGGTTGGCTGGTGGTTTTATTCAAACTAACCGGCAATGCTTTGATCCACTCTTGCAGCTGCGACTCAACCTTTATGAGGCCTTGCTTAATGTCGAAGGGCGCGCTGTTTTTGCTAGTATTGGGTTGTCTGCTGGCCTGCGTGGTGAGAGCGGCGGTGGGAACGGTGGGAGTGGCCGCTGGCGGCTGGCGTAGGTTTCTTTCAAAAAACTGGCCGCTCAAATCCAGGGCTTTTTTGACCAATTTAACATCCAAAGGCAGATCGCTGTGCAGCATGGATGGGGGGGCAGGTAGGGGAGTCTCCGCTTTCAATGGCAAGGATGCGCGGGCGTTGAGGGGTAAGTCTCGGTACTGATGGCTTAAGGCCGTCAAAGACAACCTAGGGGTAAGGGCACTGGTTTGCAATTGCCAGCGGCCCTGCGCATCTTGCGAAATTAACAGCAGGCTGCCCTTGTCATAGAGTCGTGGGCTTAAAATATGAATGAGGCCAGCGGCGGTTTTTAGTTGAATTTGGGCCAGTTGTAGTGGCTCGGAAGCGGCTTTTAGCGGGCTGGCTGCCGGTGGCTGCGTACTATTAAGCAAGGATGCCAGCGCCTGCTGGGTCTTGCTGGGGCTTAACAATTGGCTGGCTTCCACCTTGGCCCAAGTATTTATGAGCGCGTGCAATTGCCGCTGGCGCGTCATCTCGGCGCTGGGCACAGGGTCGCCCGTGGGGTTGGCCTGCTTCGGCGTTGCCCCTGTAGGAGGTGTGACTTTGCTGATAGTCGGTTCTAGTTTCATTCTTTTGACTGTGTTTTTTGGCTCGTGTCGGGGGAATTATTGTTAACAATCAGGCCTATACAGGCATTATTTGTATATAATGCGCGCCGTTGGGCTGGTAGTGAGTTATCGGCCATGTGGCTCAATATTTAAGCGCTAATCTGATATTAGAACGGAAATACTAAGGAGAAGGGGATTTGTCCCGGCAGAATTTTCACAACCTCGATGCCAGCCCAAACGCGAATGGCCAGTTGCCCATGCTTAGTGCTCGTGGCTTATTGTGCGAGCGTGACGAACGGGTGCTGTTCTGCCAGCTAGACTTCGATTTATTTGCGGGTGACATCGTGCGCATCGCCGGACCCAACGGGGCGGGTAAGAGCAGCCTCATGCGTATTTTGTTGGGTCTGTCGGCGGGGTTCGAGGGGCAGCTATTTTGGCACGGGCAGCCCATGGCCGAGCAGATTCATGATTTCCGTAGCCAGCTACTGTACTTAGGGCACCAGCTGGGGGTGAAAGGCAGCCTGAGCGCAGAAGAAAACCTCGCCTGGTTTTGCCCGAACGCCCGCCCGGATGAGATTTATGCGGCTTTACAAAAGGTCGGTTTAAAAGGCTATGAAGACCTGTTGACCCATGCGCTATCGGCCGGTCAGCAGCGCCGAGTGGCCCTCGCCCGCCTATTTTTGGCCGACAAGCCCCTGTGGATACTAGACGAACCCTTTACCGCCATAGATAAAGAAGGGGTGAGCGAACTTGAACAGGTGGTGATTAAACACGCGCAAGGGGGCGGGCTAGTGATTCTCACCACCCACCACGATTTACGGGTGCCGGTGAAGACCCTCATGCTGGGCGGCCAAGAAAGCGAGATGCCCTTATGTTGATGCCCTTATGTTGATAGCACTATTAAAACGAGACTTATTACTGGCCTTTCGCAGCCGTGGCGATTTGTTAAACCCGCTGATGTTTTTCATGGTGGTAGCCAGCCTATTTCCCCTCGCGGTGAGCCCAGACCCTGCATTACTGGGAAGCATTGCCGCCGGTGTCATCTGGGTGGGGGCCTTGCTGGCCGCCCTGTTATCCCTAGATTTGATGTTCAAGGGCGACTATGAAGACGGCTCCCTAGAGCAAATGTTGTTGATGCCCCAGCCCGCCATGTTGATGGTGTTGGTGAAGGTGCTGGTGCATTGGCTGGTGGCAGGCTTGCCGCTGGCCTTCATCGCGCCGCTCTTGGGATTAATGCTGGGCCTCGCCGATGGCGGCTTCATGCCGTTGATACTAAGCCTATTATTGGCCACCCCCACCTTAAGTTTATTGGGGGCCATCGGCGCGGGCCTCACCGTGGGCCTGCGCAAGGGCGGCATGTTAATGCCTTTGCTTATCCTGCCTTTATATATACCGGTATTGATATTTGCCGCCAGTGCGGTACAGGCGGGCGTGCAGGGTACCAGCTACCTCGGGCACATGGCTTTTTTAGGGGCTTATTTGGCGCTTACCCTCGTGGTGGCACCGCTGGCCGCCGCCGCCGCATTACGTATTTCTTTGGCACGTTAAGAATTAAGGTTTAAGGTTTAGACAACATGTGGACAAGACTTAAACGCCTGTATCACAAGATGGGCTCACCCAAGTGGTTTTACCAGATTAGCACGCTTTGCTCCAAATGGTGCATGGCGGTGGGCAGCGTGTTGATGCTCACCGGTGTGGTGTGGGGTCTTGCCTTTGCACCCGCAGATTACCTACAGGGCAACAGCTTTCGCATCATCTATGTGCATGTGCCCGCCTCGTTGTTGAGCCAGAGCGCCTATATCATGATGGCGGTGGCGGGCTTAGTGGGCCTAGTGTGGAAGATGAAAATGTCCTTCGTGGTGGCCAAGGTCATCGCCCCCATCGGGGCCAGCCTGGCCATCTTATCGTTACTCACCGGCGCGATCTGGGGTAAGCCTACTTGGGGCACTTGGTGGGTGTGGGATGCCAGATTAACCTCCATGCTGATTCTGCTATTTTTGTATTTTGGGGTGATCGCCATCTACAACGCCATCGAAAACGACGAGATGGCCAATAAGGCGGCGGCGTTGTTGGCCATTGTGGGCAGCATTAACATTCCGGTGATAAAATACAGCGTCGAGTGGTGGAATACCCTGCATCAGCCCGCCACCATCACCCTCAGCAAGAAACCTACTATGGCCCCCGAGATGTTCATTCCCCTTGTGCTCACCATTTTCGGATTTTATTGCTGGTTTGCGGTGTGGGTATTTGCCCGTGCGCGCAATGAGGTTCTGCTTAAAGAGCGCAGAACAAAATGGGTGAGGGCACTGGTGCAAGCACGCCAACACAAGAGCCAAATAGGAGGCGACGCATAATGTTTTTTGATGACCTCAGCAGCTTCCTCGCCATGGGTGGGCATGGGCAATACGTGTGGTTGAGCTACGGTTTGGCGGCGCTCATCGTCGCCATTAACTTCATTGGCCCAGCCTTAACCCGTAAAAAAATTATTAAAGATATCGAGCGCCAACTGCGCCGGGAGCAAACGTAATGCATCCGCAAAGAAAACAAAAATTGCTGATTATATTGTTCATGCTGGGGGGCATCTCCCTGGCGGTGACCCTCATGCTGGTGGCGCTCAAAGAAAACATCAATCTGTTTTATACGCCGAGCCAAATTGCCGCCGGGGAGGCCCCTAAGCAGCAAACCATACGTGCCGGTGGCATGGTGGTGGCGGGCAGTGTGCGCCGCAGCGACGATGACCTAACCGTGCGCTTCGATGTGAGTGACGGCAGCCATGCGGTGACCCTGAGTTTCACCGGCATCCTCCCCGACCTGTTCCGTGAAGAGCAGGGCATCGTGGCGTTGGGCAAGATCAACGACGACGGCGAGTTCATCGCCAGCGAAGTGTTGGCCAAGCACGATGAAAACTACATGCCGCCAGAAGTGGCCGATGCCATGGAAAAAGCCAAATTTGTTAAAAAATATCAAGATACGGAGGCCTATTAATGTTACCCGAGTTAGGTCATTTTGCCTTAATTGTGGCCCTGGCATTTGCCGTTATGCAGGCCATAGTGCCCCTGCTGGGAGCCAGTAGCGGGCGCGTACAGTGGATGCTCATGTGCCGTCCATTGGTGTGGGGGCAGTTTGCCTTCTTGCTCTTGTCCTTTGTCATCCTAGCCATCAGCTTTGTCTACGATGATTTTTCGGTGGCCTACATCGCCACCAACTCCAACAGCCAGCTACCCGTGCAGTATAAGATCAGCGCCGTGTGGGGCGCTCACGAAGGCTCGTTGCTATTGTGGGTGCTGTTGTTGTCGGTGTGGAGCATGGCGGTGAGCATCTTTAGCCGCAACCTGCCCCTCGATATGCTGGCCAGAGCACTGGCCGTGATGGGCATGATCAGCGTGGGCTTCCTGCTGTTCATGTTGTTTACCTCTAATCCATTCGATCGCCTGCTGCCTAACTTCCCCATGGATGGCCGCGACCTAAACCCCTTATTGCAAGACTTTGGCTTAATCGTGCACCCACCCATGCTGTACATGGGCTATGTGGGGTTCTCGGTGGCCTTCTCGTTTGCCATCGCGGCGTTATTGAGTGGCCGCCTAGACGCATCTTGGGCGCGCTGGTCACGCCCTTGGACCACCGTGGCCTGGGCGTTTCTCACCGTGGGCATTGCCCTCGGCAGCTGGTGGGCCTATTACGAACTTGGCTGGGGTGGCTGGTGGTTTTGGGACCCAGTAGAAAACGCCTCGTTCATGCCTTGGTTGGTGGGCACCGCCCTCATTCATTCCTTGGCGGTCACCGAGAAGCGCGGTGCCTTTAAGAGCTGGACCGTGTTGTTGGCGATCTTTGCCTTTAGTCTTAGTTTATTGGGAACCTTCTTGGTGCGCTCCGGCGTGCTCAACAGCGTACACTCGTTTGCCAGCGACCCGGGCCGCGGCGTGTTCATATTAACTTTATTGATTATCAGCATAGGCGGCTCGTTGTTGCTGTACGCCATCAAAGCCCCCACTGTCACCGCCAGAGTGCGCTTTAATTGGATATCAAAAGAGAGCTTCCTATTATTGAACAACGTCTTGCTGGTGGTCACCGCCGCCACCGTGTTGTTGGGAACGCTGTACCCTATGATCGCCGATTACTTCTTCGCGGAAAAAATCAGCGTCGGTGCGCCCTTCTTTAACCTATTCTTTGTGCCCCTCATGTCGGTGTTAATGCTGTTTATTAGCATGGGGATGATGAGCCGCTGGAAGCAGACCGAAGCCAAGTGGTTGGCCACTCAGTTATGGCCTGCGGCCCTGTTGAGTGCGCTGCTGTCGTTCATCTTTCCGCTGTTATACGGTGGAGAATTTTTGTGGCAAATCGCCTTGGGCGTGGCGTTAAGCTCGTGGGTGATCGCCGCGACGGTGCTCGAGGTGTATCGCAAGGCCAATGGCCGCAGCGGATTATGGCAGGGCCTCAAGAAACAATCGCTCAGCTTCTATGGCATGTGCCTCGCCCACATTGGGGTGGCGGTGACGGCCATGGGCATTTGCATCGTCTCGAACTACACCCAAGAGCACGACGTGCGTTTAACCAAGGGTCAAACCGTGGACGCCGCCGGTTATCACTTTGTGTTCGATGGCGTGAAAAAAGTACAGGGTGCCAACTTTATTGCCGATGAGGCGCAGATCCGAGTATTTCATGGTGATCAATTATTCACCACTATGCAGCCGCAGAAACGCCATTATAACGTGCAGCGCAACATGATGACCGAAGCCGACATAGATGCCGGTTTGTTCCGCGACTTATATGTGGCCTTGGGTGAACCGCTCAGCAACGGTGCCTGGGCGGTGCGCATTCATTACAAACCGTTTGTGCGCTGGTTGTGGTTGGGGGCTATTTTAATGGGGCTAGGCGGTGTGCTGGCGGTGTGCGATAAACGCTATCGCTTGCAGAGAAAAGTGGCCTAAGTTGAGGCCGAGAAGCTCTTAGTGAATGTGCCTGCCCATAGCTGGGTTGGCGGTTCTGAAGGCCGCCGTAAACCCATCCATGGGGGCTTGATTCGGCATCCATCGGCTTTTGCTCCTGCAAAGCCCTAATAAACTACATCCGTGTAGCGATGCCTCGGACACCTTCACAACCACCAACCCAGCTATGGGCTAAGCCTGTGCAGCTGAAAGGGCTTTATACGTCGAGTTAGCGGCGGATGTGCGATTTGGCTTGGAATAGTAATGGTTCAGTTTGAGGTCTTTGAAACATGGATGTTTCAAGGAAGCGCCCAGGGAAGGTTTACAGCGCCCTCAAACTGAACCATTACTATTTTAAGCCGGCAGGGTTTAATCTCTAAATCGCCGCTTAAATTATTCGCTTGTAGAACAGGAAATTAAGGAATTTTATGAAACGTTGGGCACTGTTTATACCCTTTGCTATTTTTA
>CAJXIK010000019.1 GCA_913054445.1 uncultured Bermanella sp. | reverse complement strand
GTCATAGGCTAATAAGTGCTAGATAATTTTTGGTCTAACCAGTGTATAGAAGTGGTCATAGGGCTAATGGGTGCTAGATAATTTTTGCTCTAACCAGTGTACAGAAGTGGTCAAAGGGTGAATACATGCTAGATAATTTCAGCTGACACGATACAATCCATATCAACATGGATCAGGCTAGGCTAGCGGCTAAGTGCTTCAAAATAAAGAAAAAGTTAATATAGATTGGCATTCACAGCTAGCGGCCGTCAGCAAGGAAGGGGGGGTGCTGGTGCTGACCATGGCGGCTATCTTCCTATTATTGGCGTTAATATCCTATGCCCCCACCGACCCAGGCTGGCGTCAGCTAAATACGAATGTGGTGGTGGCCAACCTCGGCGGCAAGTCTGGTGCCTTTCTGGCAGATTTACTCTTTTCCCTATTGGGCTATGCTGCCTACCTAGTGGCCATACTGCCTATCTTGAAATTCTGGCAGCGCTGCCAACAACCCCAGTTGCAACATGGTCTCATGGGCTGGAGCTGGCGTCTCATGGGGATGCTGTTTGTGTTATTTTCTTCTTGCCTATTAATTCAACTCTATGATGGCAACGAATGGTTACCGGCCGGGGCAGGAGGCGCAATCGGCAGCTCTGTCGCTGCATTGCTGGTCACCCAGCTGGGCTTTGTGGGGGCGAGCCTGCTGGGGTTGCTGGGGTTTATTTGGGGGTTAACCATCTATGCCGACATCGCTTGGCTAGCCACACTGGATGGCTTGGGTAAACTCACCTTGTCCCTGTTGGCAAAGATGGCGCTTAGGGCGAAACACAAACGCAGCTTAAACACTGGGCCGCTCGTTCAAGATAATAGCGTCGTAACATCCCCGCAGGCGGTGCTCGACACCCGCTTACCGCCAGTTTCTAGCGCACCCGTGGCGACGCCCTCGCCATCTAAAAAAATGCCCACAGCCCTGATAAACAAGCCTTCGGCCAAGGTCGTCACCGCCCAGAAAGACGATCTCGAGCCGGCTAAACCCGCGCTGGCCGTGAAGGTTAAGCCCATTAAGATTGAGCCTTTCGAGAAAAAATCCCAAGGGCCGGCGCAGGGGCACCTGTTCGAGGTGGGCACACTGCCCCCCATCGCTCTGTTAAATCGTCAGCAAGGCAGCCATGAAACGGGTTATAGCGCAGAAAAACTAGAAGAAATGTCCCGCCTGCTCGAGGTCAAACTCAAAGACTTCGGGGTGGTTATCGAAGTGGTGGCGGTGAATCCAGGCCCAGTGATTACCCGTTTTGAGATCCAACCCGCGCCGGGTGTGAAGGCCTCGAAGATCACCGGCCTCGCCCGCGACCTCGCCCGCTCACTGGCCATGGTGAGTGTGCGGGTGGTGGAGGTCATCGCCGGAAAATCGGTGATGGGGCTAGAGATTCCCAACGAAAACCGCGCCATGGTGTATTTGGGCGATGTCTTGTCGTCCCATGAATTTCAATCCCACACATCCCCGTTGGCGTTGGCGCTGGGGCACGACATCGCAGGTGACCCCGTTACCGCCGACTTGGCAAAGATGCCCCACCTGCTGGTGGCGGGTACCACCGGTTCGGGCAAATCGGTGGGGGTCAACAGTATGTTGATCAGTATGCTCTACAAGTCAGGCCCAGAAGACCTACGCCTAATTTTAGTCGATCCAAAAATGCTGGAGTTGTCCGTCTACGACGGCATCCCGCATTTGCTAACGCCGGTGATTACCGACATGAAAGAGGCCGCCAACGGCTTGCGTTGGTGTGTGGCAGAGATGGAGCGGCGCTATAAACTAATGGCTTCCCTCGGCGTGCGTAACCTGGCGGGTTACAACAAGAAAGTGCTGGATGCCATAGCAGCAGGGGAGCCCCTCAAGGATCCGTTCTGGAAGGCCGAAGACAGCATGGAAGACGCGCCCAGTGATCTCGGTAAGTTGCCTTATGTCGTGGTGGTGATCGATGAATTCGCCGACATGATGATGATCGTCGGCAAGAAAGTCGAAGAACTCATCGCCCGCATCGCGCAAAAAGCCCGTGCCGCTGGCATCCACCTCATACTGGCGACCCAGCGACCCTCTGTGGACGTCATTACCGGTTTAATTAAAGCCAACGTGCCCACCCGCATGGCCTTCCAGGTGAGTTCCCGTATCGATTCCCGCACTATCCTCGATCAAGGCGGCGCAGAGCAGTTATTAGGCCACGGCGACATGCTGTATCTGCCGCCAGGCACCTCCCTGCCCATTCGCGTTCACGGTGCCTTTGTGGACGATGATGAGGTGCATGCTGTGGTGGCCGACTGGAAGCGACGCGGCTCTCCGGTCTTTATCGACGCTATCATTAATGGCGCGGACGGCGATGGTGAAGCGGGCATGTCCGCAGAGTCCGGCGATGGCGAAGCGGATGCCTTGTTCGATGAAGCCATCGCCTTCGTCACGCAATCACGCAAAGTGTCGATCTCTAGCGTGCAACGCAAATTAAGGATTGGGTATAATCGCGCCGCGCGCTTGGTGGAATCCATGGAACAGGCCGGTGTGGTCTCAACCCCCAGTCAAAACGGCGCGCGCGAAGTGTTAGCACCACCCCCTGTCGATCATTAGGGAGTCATCGTAAAATGTTTTCATTATTAGCTATTAGCCACAGTCAGCGCACAAATCGATCATTAAGGAGTCATCGTGAAACGTATTTTATTATTAGCCATTGGGTTATGGGTTAGTTTATTGAGCGCTGTCAGTATTCAGGCGGCAGATAGCACGGTCATACTCAGTGACTACCTGCGCGGCATGAACAATATCGAAGCCCAATTTGTGCAACACACCTTCGATGGTAAGGGAGCTTTACTACAAACCCAAAAGGGCAGCTTGCAGCTAAAACGGCCCAATAAATTCCGCTGGCAGAGCCAGTCTCCGTTCGAGCAGTTATTGCTCAGCAATGGTGAAACCTTGTGGCAGTACGATGAAGATCTAGAGCAGGTGAGCATTCAGCCGCTAGACCAAAGGCTGTCTGTCACCCCCGCATTATTGCTGACCGGCAATGTTAAGAGCATCGCGCAGGAGTACGAGGTATATGGCGAGGCGTTAGACAGCGAATATCATTTTGTGCTCATCCCTAAGCGTCACGATACCCTGTTCGATCGCCTGCGTTTGGAATTCGATGGCAATAAACTATTGTCGCGCATGGTCATTAAGGATGAGGTGGGTCAGAAAACCATCATTCGCCTGCTAAATGTCAAGCAGGCTCAAGTACTTGATGACTCCCAGTTTGAGTTTACTATCCCCCCCGGCATAGACGTGATTCGCGCCCAATAACCATGCAGGATTCTCTCTTTGAAAACACGGCCAGCTATGAGCCACTAGCCTCAAGGCTTCGGCCCACATCGCTACACGATTACATCGGGCAAGAGCACTTGCTGGCCGAAGACAAAGCCCTGCGTAAGGTCATAGAGAGTGGCCAGTTGCACTCCATGATCTTTTGGGGGCCACCGGGAGTGGGTAAAACCACCCTGGCAAAATTGTTGGCTAACTATGCCGAAGCCGAGTTCTTGGCCTTGTCGGCGGTGATGGATGGCGTGAAAGAGATACGTGCCTGTATTGAACAAGCAAAATACTTTCAGCAGCAAGGCAAGACGTCGCTGTTGTTTGTGGATGAGGTGCATCGCTTTAACAAGTCGCAACAGGATGCCTTCTTGCCTTTTGTGGAAAACGGCACGGTGATTTTTATCGGTGCCACCACGGAAAACCCCAGCTTTGAGTTAAATTCGGCGCTCTTATCCCGCGCCCGCGTGTATAAGTTGCGTGGCCTCGGCGAGGCGGTTTTGCAAGCACTGATAGAAAGCGTATTCACGCGCGACAGCGTGCTCAAGCCACATAATTTAATGATCGACGCCGATGCCGCCTTGTTTTTGGCGCGGGTCAGTGACGGCGATGCCCGGCGCGCGCTAAATTTGGTCGAGATGGCCGCCGACCTGGCCCTGGCCGAAAACCACAACACGATCCCCATGAGTCTGGTGCAGGAGATCGCTCAGGAATCGGTGCGTC
The DNA here is from genome assembly GCA_913054445.1 of uncultured Bermanella sp. GTDB lineage: Bacteria > Pseudomonadota > Gammaproteobacteria > Pseudomonadales > Oceanobacteraceae > Bermanella. The sequence goes on along the minus strand of CAJXIK010000019.1, from coordinate 11,276 downwards.
AATTCGATAAGGGCGGCGATATCTTCTACGAGCAGATATCGGCCCTGCATAAATCGGTGAGAGGCTCGAGCCCCGACGGCGCGCTTTATTGGTATGCGCGCATGCTCGACGGTGGTTGCGACCCGCTCTATATAATACGCCGGGTAGTACGCATGGCCAGCGAAGACATAGGCAACGCCGACCCACGGGGCCTACAGGTTGCCATGGATGCTTGGCAGGCCTTCGAAAGGCTAGGCAGCCCCGAGGGGGAGCTGGCCATCGCGCAGGCCATCGCCTATCTGGCCTGCGCCGCCAAGAGTAATGCCGTGTACAACGCCTACAACCAAGTCACTGAACTGGTACGTCATGCCGCCAGCCATGAGGTGCCCGTGCACCTGCGTAACGCCCCCACCTCATTAATGAAAGAACAAGGCTATGGTGAGCAGTATCGCTATGCCCATGATGAAGAGCACGCCTATGCCGCCGGTGAGAGCTATCTGCCAGAATCCATCAAGGACCAGGTATTTTATAAGCCGGTGGCGCGCGGCCTAGAAGTGAAGATTAAGAGCAAGCTTGACTACCTAGCAGAGCTAGATAGGCACAGCCCTAATAAGAGGTATCGCTCTTAATGCACTATTTTATCATCGCCCTCGGGGGCGCGCTGGGGGCATTGAGCCGCGCATTTGTCAGCGCTCAACTCACGAAATTATTGGGTGTTGCCTTCCCGTTTGCTACACTGGCGATAAATTTGCTGGGCTCTTTTTTAATGGGCATCTGTGCCGTCATCATTTTAGATTATTTCAAGATGACAGGTTACTGGCGTGAGTTGGTCATGGTGGGCTTTTTAGGGGCATTTACCACCTTCTCAACCTTCTCCATGGAAGGTCTTAATATGTTACATGGCGGCCAATGGTTGGCGGCATCCTTATATTTTTTAGTCAGTGTTATCGGCAGTGTGTTCGCTTGTTTTGTGGGCTGGCACTTGGCCAAAATGATTTTTTAGTTGGAAATAAACATGCTGGATATTCGTAAAGTTCGAGAAAACCCGCAAGCCGTGGCCGAGGCTTTGGCTAAAAAGCACCATCGCTTCGACGTGGCGTTGTTCACCACGCTGGACGCGCAACGCAAGGCCGCCGATGTTAGTTCGCAAAATTTACAAGCCGAGAAGAAGAAGGCATCCAAGCAAATAGGCCAGTTTATCGCGCAAGGTTTGAGCGTAGACGACGCCAAGGCTAAGGTGGCCGAGGTGCTGGCGAACATCGACGCTCAGCTAAAGACGTCGGTAGATGAAGCCAAGAGCATTCAAGAAACCATTCACAACCTGTTGATGGCCACGCCCAACATTCCCGACGCCTCTGTGCCTGCGGGCAAAGATGAAGATGACAACATCGAGCTGCGCACTTGGGGTGAACCTAAGGCCTATGACTTTGTTGCCCAAGACCATGTGGATCTAGGGGTGGGCCTAGATGGCATTGACTTTGAGGTGGCGGCGAAAATCACCGGCTCTCGCTTTGCGGTCATGAAGGGCCAAGTAGCCCGCATGCATCGCGCGCTCATCCAGCTGATGCTGGACACCCACACCGAAGAGCACGGCTACACCGAGACCTACGTGCCCTATATGGTCAACAGCGAGAGTCTAAAGGGCACCGGGCAATTGCCGAAATTCGAAGAGGATCTCTTCAAGATTCCCTTCAATGACAGCCATTATTACCTAATTCCCACCGCAGAGGTGCCGGTCACCAACCTGCTGCGCAACGAGATCGTGGACGCCAAACAGCTGCCCATTAAGTTTGCCTGCCACACCCCCTGTTTTCGCAGCGAGGCGGGCAGTTATGGCCGCGATACCCGTGGCATGATTCGCCAGCATCAATTTGAAAAGGTTGAACTGGTGCAATTCGTTAAGCCACAAGACAGCCTGCAAGCCCTGCAAGACCTCACCTCCCATGCCGAGAAAATACTGGAAAAACTAGAGTTACCCTATCGCACCGTTAAATTGTGTGGCGGTGACCTGGGTTTCTCGGCGGCCATGACTCTGGATCTAGAGGTGTGGTTACCCGGCCAGCAAAAATTCCGCGAGATATCGTCGTGCAGTAATTTCCTAGATTATCAGGCTCGTCGCATGCAGGCCCGCTGGCGCAACCCCGAAACCAACAAGCCCGAACTGCTGCACACGGTAAATGGTTCCGGCCTGGCCGTGGGTCGAACCCTAGTGGCGGTGTTAGAGAATTACCAGCAGGCCGATGGTCGCATCCAAGTGCCACAGGCACTGCGACCTTATATGAATAACCTGGAATATATGGGTTAAATTATGCAGTTTTTACCTCTTTTCTTTGACTTAAAAAATCGTTCTGTATTGTTGGTGGGGGGGGGTGACGTGGCCCTGCGTAAGGCACGCCTACTATCTAAGGCAGGGGCGCGAGTGAGTGTCTGTAGCCCGCAGGTACACCCCGAACTGGCGGCCCTAGTCACCACATCGAAGGGGACGCTCATGACTCAGAGTTATTCGCAGCAACCCTTAGACAACTACACTCTGGTGATCGCCGCCACCGACGACTCGCGCATCAATGAAGCGGTATCGGAGCACGCCAAGCAGGCCAATATTCCGGTCAATGTGGTGGATCACCCCGAACTTTGCACCTTCATATTTCCCGCTATTGTGGATCGTTCGCCCATTATCGCGGCGGTCAGCTCAGGGGGAAGCTCGCCGGTGTTAGCCAGAATCTTACGGGCGAAACTAGAAACCGTATTGCCTGCCACCTATGGGCGACTCGCGCTGTTGGCCGAGAAATACCGCAATCAGGTGAAGGGCCGTTTCGACAAGATCAATCAACGTCGTGGCTTCTGGGAGTCGGTATTACAGGGCCCGGTCTCCGAGCTCATGTTTGCGGGTAAAGAACACGCCGCCGAGGAGGCACTGCAAGCGCAATTAGCAGATGCTCAACCCCAGAAGAGGGAGTTGGGTGAAGTGTATCTGGTGGGTGCAGGCCCGGGAGACCCAGACCTACTCACCTTTAAATCATTGCGTCTCATGCAGCAAGCCGATGTGGTGATCTATGATCGCTTGGTGAGCGCCCCCATCCTGGACCTGTGCCGTCGCGATGCCACTATGGTGTACGTGGGTAAGGCCAGATCCGACCATACTGTCTCTCAGGAGGGCATCAACCAATTATTGGTGAAATATGCCAAGGCGGGGCACAGAGTATTGCGTCTCAAAGGCGGGGACCCTTTCATCTTTGGGCGCGGTGGCGAAGAAATTGAAGAGCTCGCCGAAGAAGGCATTCCCTTCCAAGTGGTGCCGGGCATTACCGCAGCCTCGGGCTGTTCGTCTTATGCCGGCATACCGCTCACCCACAGAGACTATGCCCAGTCGGTAAGGTTCGTCACCGGTCACCTTAAAAACGACAGCGCCGACCTGCCTTGGAATGAGCTGGTACACCCCAATCAAACCATCGTATTTTATATGGGTTTGATGGGCCTACCGGTCATTTGCAAGCAGTTGGTGGCCCATGGTATGGACCCAGACACCCCCATGGCGCTGGTGCAAAAAGGCACCACCCACGAGCAGAAAGTGGTCATCGCTAGCTTGCAAACCATGGTGGCTGAACTTAACAAGCAACCCGTGGCGGCTCCGACCTTAATCATCGTTGGCCATGTGGTGTCCCTGCACAACAAGCTTAAATGGTTCGAGCCGGATGCCAGCCTAGCGCTTAAATAAATAAGTTAGCCCTCAGCAATTCTTTGTCTATGCTTAGGAAAGCAAACTTATAAGGATCGCAGTTTTGTTGAGGGCATCATGAATCTACTCAATCGTTTTTCTATCAAAGCCAAAATATTGGTCATTCCCGCTATTGCCGTCATTGGTTTCATTGCCAACTTTACCGTCAATACCAATATCAATAGCGCGAATACCGAGCGCCTAGCGGATATACAGGGCGTGTATTTTCCCGTGGTGCAATCCAGTGGTGAAAATATCGTGCGCATCAATCGCACCGAAGAACTGCTCAATACTGCCGTGAGCACGGGTGAAAGCGAGATGCTCGATAGCGCCAAGCGTACCTTTCAGGCACTCATCGAGAAAATACAGGAACAAAAACAGCTGTGGCCGGTCATGCATGATTCTCTCGTGGTCACCGAAACCCTGGCCCAGGGTTATTTTGAGGTGGCACTCAAGCTCTCCGACGGCATGGTGACGGGCAACCTCGACCCCGCAGAGATGCCCACCCTCATTCAACAGATGAACGACGGTTTAAGCCAGACCAAACAGCGTCTAACGGAATTTAATGAGAGTGCCCTGCAATCCTTTAACGAGACCGTCGCCGCCTCTAACGAGGCGGTTAATAATGCCTTGGTGACCAGCCTGACCCTGAGCATTGTCTCCATCGCGGTTATCATCATCATCAGCGCCAGTATCGTGATACTCATCACCGGTAATCTAAAATTCCTGCTGGAATCCTTAAAAGACATCGCCAGCGGCGAAGGGGACTTAACCAAGCGCATCGTGCAAAGCAGCGAAGATGAAATTGGTGAGGTGGTACATTGGTTTAACCTGTTCATGAATAAACTTCACGGCAGCATCAGCGATGTGATGAAATCCATTGCCCCGTTGACAAAAGTGTCCAACGATATGGGGGACATGACCACTAAGACCAGTAAAATAGCCGAAGCACAGAGTAAGGCCACAGATGAGGTGACCCGTTCGGTGGAGGAGATGTTCAGCAGCGTGCGCAATGTGGCATCAAATGCATCCAGTGCCGCCGAGGCGGCCAAAGAAGCCGATGGCGAAGCCAAGGCGGGCAGGGCGGTGGTGACGCAATCGGTAGAGTCCATCAATGATCTGGCGAATGAAGTAGAGAAAGCGGCCAACGTCACCAAAAAACTAGAAGAAGACACCGAAAATGTGGCCGCTATTCTTGATGTCATAAAGGGCATTGCCGAGCAGACTAACCTGTTGGCGCTCAACGCAGCCATCGAGGCGGCGCGGGCGGGTGAACAGGGTCGAGGCTTTGCCGTGGTGGCCGATGAAGTAAGAACCCTAGCGTCACGAACTCAGGATGCCACTCAGGAAACTCAACGGGTCATCGAGGAATTACAGGCGGCGGCCCGCAGTGCGGCACAAGTCATGTCTCTTGGCCAAGAACAGGCACAAGTCAGCGTGGAGCAGACCGCCAAGACGGATGCGTTTTTGGCCACTATCACCGAAAAAGTGGGTTCCATCACCACCATGAACATGGAAATTGCTGCCGCCACCGGGGAGCAGGAAAATGTCAGTAACAGCATCAAGCATAATGTGGACGGCATTCGCTCAACCGCCGAAGACGCCGTTAAGAATGTACAAGAAGTGGAGGCTGGCAGTGTGTCACTGGTTGCTATCTCGGATAACTTGCGCAAGATAACTGGCCAATTCAAAGTTTAGCCGAGTAAAGGCCTTTGCTGACAAGCTAAAAGGCCCCGCTCCTCCCTCCCATATTTAATAATTTCAGAGAAAATCTGCCCGCCTGATGTAAATCCATCTCATTTAGCTTCTTTTACCTGTATTATGTGGTCACTCGTTTATTCATCTTAAAGTAAGGGCAATACATGGTTCACGCCGATTTCAATCTGATTCGTACTCAGGAAATTGAATCATTAGGGGTTGAAGTACAAGAGTTTGAGCACACTAAAACCGGTGCCAAACATTACCATCTGGCCGCGCAGAACGACGAAAACGTCTTCTTGGTGGCGTTAAGAACCATGCCCATGGATTCAACTGGGGTGGCCCACATCCTGGAACACACGGCCCTGTGTGGCAGCAAGAAGTATCCGGTTCGTGACCCCTTCTTCATGATGATTCGGCGTTCACTCAATACTTTCATGAACGCATTTACCAGCAGCGACTGGACCGCCTACCCATTCGCATCAAAGAATAAGAAAGACTTCAATAATTTATTGTCTGTGTATTTGGATGCGGTGTTCTTCGCCAACCTAGATGAACAAGATTTCGCGCAAGAAGGACACAGGGTTGAATTTAAGGACCCGGCCGATGCCAACAGTGAATTACAGTTTAAGGGTGTGGTTTACAATGAGATGAAGGGGGCCATGAGCAGTGTCACCAGTCAGCTATGGCAAGCCTTGAGTAAGCACCTGTATCCCACCAACACCTATCACTTTAATAGTGGCGGTGACCCAGAGACGATCCTCGATTTAAGTTACCAAGAATTAAAAGACTTCTATAAGAAACACTACCACCCAAGTAACGCAATTTTTATGACCTATGGCAATATCCCCGCCAGCGAGCATCACATAGCATTTGCCGAGTATCTGAACCAATTCGATGCCCTCCCAGAGCGCATTCAGGTGAGCGATGAGAAGCGCTATTACGCCCCCGTGAGAGTCGAGGAACACTACGCCCACAACCAGACCGACAAACAAACCCATCACGTGATGGGCTGGCTGCTGGGACACAGCGCCAACCTAGATGAGCAATTGGAAGCCCATTTCTTATCCAGTTTATTATTAGAGAATAGCAGCTCACCATTGCGGCTCGCCCTAGAAACCAGCTCGGTGGCCAGCAGCCCCAGCCCCCTGTGTGGTTTAGAAGACTCCAATAAAGAGATGTGTTTTGTCTGTGGGGTAGAAGGCAGCGCAACACAAGACCGCGATGAAGTTGAAAAACTGATCTTGGATACCTTAACGAGCGTGGCTCAAGAGGGTATTAGCCAGCAGCAGATTGATGCCGTACTGCACCAACTGGAATTTTCGCAGCGCGAGGTGGGGGGCGATGGTTACCCTTATGGCTTGCAAATCATACTGTCTGCCATCTCGGCTTGCTCGCATTACAGCGACCCGGTAGAGCTACTCAACCTAGACCCAGCACTTGATAAGCTGCGTTTAAAGGCGCAGCAGCCCGACTTCATTAAACAGCTCATACATAAATACCTATTAGACAACCCTCATCGTATTACCCTTACCTTTAGCCCAGATCAACAGCTCGACGAGCGTAAAGCCGACGCCGAAAAGCAAAAGCTAGCCAGCATCAAGCAAGCCTTAAGCGCGCAGCAAAAACAAGATCTGGTTAATAAAGGCGTGGCGCTGCAAGCACGGCAGCTAAGCAAGGACGATGAATCCTTGTTGCCCAAGGTGACCCTGCAAGATGTGGCCAAGGAATTGATTATTCCCGAGGCGCAGCACAGCGCCTTGCAAATCGGCCAGCCACTGGCCAGTTTTCAGCAGGGTACCAATGGCTTGACCTACCACCAGGTCATCATGGCGCTGCCTAGCTTAGATGAACAAGAGCTATTGTTGCTGCCCCTGCTCACGGCCTATCTATGTGAAATGGGGGTCAAGGGTGCCAGCTACCTACAGACTCAACAGAGGCAATCCCTCGTGGTAGGAGGCATCTCTGCCTTTACCAGCATTCGTGCCGACATCCATGACCTGCAAGCCGCCCGAGGCTACTGGGTCATGTCGGGCAAAGCCCTGGCGCGTAATCACCAAGCATTTTTCGAACTGATGCAAGAGACCTTATATCAGGCCGATTTCAGCGACCAGCAACGCATTAAAGACCTTGTGGTGCAATCCTGTAGCCGTAAAGAACAGGCGGTGACCGGCAATGGCCACAGCCTAGCCATGAATATTGCGGCTTCAGGCATGTCACCCATTGCCCAGCACGCCTACCTTACGGCGGGCCTGCCTTCTCTGTTGCATATTCGTCAGTTGCAAGCCGACCTCGAAAACGAGGCCAGCCTAGCGACATTATGTGGGGATCTGGCCCGCTTACAGCAGAAAATTCTGGCCGCTAAAGCAGAGCACCTGCTCATAAGCGATGCGACGAACTTGCCCTCGGCAATGGACGAACTGGCTAAGCAATGGCAGGCACCAGCGACGATCAATAGCAGCGAATTTACCTTGTCTTACCCTAACACCTCTGTGAAGGAAGCTTGGATCATTCCATCACAGACTAATTTTTGTTCGAAGGCGTTTCAAACCGTCGGTGCCAATCATGCCGATGCCCCTGCGTTGGCGGTATTGGGGGGCTACCTGCGAAATGGATTCCTGCATACCGCCATTCGTGAGCAGGGTGGCGCCTATGGTGGCGGCGCTAGCCAAGACAGCGCCACTGGAGCCTTTAAATTTTACAGCTACCGCGACCCTAGATTTAAAGAAACCTTCGATGATTTCGATCGGGCCATAGATTGGTTTAAGGCTGAAGACAAAGGCTATGAACAGCTAGAACAGGCCATCCTTGGGGTAATTTCCGGCATAGATAAGCCCAGCTCTCCCGCCGGAGAGGCCAAGCAGGCTTATCATAATGAACGCCAAGGGCGTACCGTTCAGTGGCGCAATGACTTTAGGCAAAAGATCTTGGGGTTAACCTATAAGGATCTAGACAATATGGTAGAGCGCTATTTCACTAAGGATAACGCCAGCTTGGGCGCGCTCATCCAAAAAGATAATAAACAGCAGGCTCAGGATATGGGAATGACCATCAGAGAACTGTAAGCGCGAGCGAACATCTTGATGCCCTCATCAAGATGCCACCCTTTTATGTAAGTTGCGCCAATCCTATTGATGGGCTTAGGGCGCTTAACATTCCTTTTATGTGAATTCGTAAGACTAATTGAGATTGATATGAATTTTATAAGAATCATCGCCTGCTGCTTGTTGAGCGTTTGCAGTCTGGTAAACGCTCAGGATCTTTTGCAGAAAAATATGAGTGCGACGGGGCAGAATCAACAGGCTGGCCATGCATCCCAGCAGAAAATAGATGCCTTATATGAGCAGCAACAGGATGCCCTGCAGGACTATCGGCTGTCGCAGGCTGAAATTGATCAGCTCTCTATTTACAATCGTCAGCTGACTCAAATCATTGGTAATCAGGATAAGCAAGTTGCTTCGTTACGCGCGCAGATCAAAGAAATTGAGGTCACTCAGCAAGGCATCATGCCGTTAATGGAGCGCATGCTCAACGGCCTGCAAACCTTTATCGAATTAGACACCCCTTTTCTATTGAAGGAGCGTGAAGCGCGCATTGCTGGGCTAAGAGTCTTGTTATTGAGTGCCGAAATAACGGTGTCGGAAAAATTCCGCCGCGTACTGGAGGCCTATCAAATAGAGGTGGAATACGGCAGGACCATAGAGGCGTATCGCTCACAAAATCATCGACAAGAGATGGTGAATTTTTTGCGTGTGGGCCGAGTCGCGCTCTACTACCTGCCGCTCGATGGCAGCAACGGCTTCGTGTGGGATAAGAACCGCCAACAGTGGCTGGCATTAGCTTCAGAGTACGATCGCGTCATCTTACAGGGCATTCGTATCGCGCGTAAGCAATCGGCTCCCAGTTTGTTGAGCCTGCAATTGCCTGGTTTAGGAGTCAACCCATGATGAATATTAAAGGCTTATTGACCTGCCTGTTGCTTACCTTCACGAATGGTATGGTGTGGGCCGCAGAAAGCACGCAAGCCGAGCAAGCCATGAGCCCGGCTCAAACCAGCTTGCAGTCCTTATTAAGACAGGTGAAGTCTGATGGCTTGACGGAGAAGAGCCTGCACACCGCACGCGAACAAGCTTTTTTGCAAAGCCGCCATCAGCAACAGGAAATACTGGCCGCATCCCAGCAGCAACTGAGCAAAACCAAGGCGGTTACCCAGTCTCTTAAGCAGAAATTCGATGACAACGAAGCGTCACTGACGAAGTTTGAAGAAGAGCTGCGTCAACGCTTGGGTAACCTAGGGGAGATGTTTGGGGTAGTGCGCCAAGTATCCCAAGACTTAGCGGCCATCAGAGAGCACTCTTTGCTGGCGGTGGAGCTAGGAGCCAACTCACCTATCTTAGATAAGCTGGCCGACAGCAAAGCGTTGCCCAGCATAAAAGAGCTAGAAAGCTTGTGGTATGAACTGCAACGACAGATGACCAAGCAGGGTGAAGTTAAGAAGTTTACAGGTGACTATATCGATACTCAGGGGCAAAAAGTGACGTCTGTCATCGCCCACGTGGGCCCCTTCATGGCCATCAATCAAGATGGTTATTTGAATTATGATAGCGAGACGCGCATGTTGCTGGAACTGGCCAAGCAACCTTCCGCCGCCAACCTAGTGGCCGACTACTTCGCCAGTGAGGCCGCTTTTTCTGAACTGGCGCTAGACCCCACGCGCGGCGTGCTGCTGGGCCTGAGCAGTCAAAACCCCAGCGTGATGGATCGTATCCATCAGGGCGGCTTAATCGGCTATATCATCATTGCCTTAGCCGTCAGTGGCTTGCTTTACGCATTGTACTTGTTGCTAAACATGCTCAAGACCAATGCGCAGGTGAAGCGCCAGTTGCGAGACACGGAAAACGTGCAAACCGATAACCCTTTGGGTCGAATCCTCAGTGTCTACCATCATCAGTACCAGGAAGCGGATCTCGAAACCCTAGAGATGAAACTGGATGAGGCGGTCTTAAAAGAATTGCCGAGCCTGGAGAAGGGCTTATCGCTGTTAAAGCTGTTGGCCGCCGTGGCACCCTTATTAGGCCTATTGGGCACGGTGACCGGCATGATCGCTACCTTTCAATCCATCACATTATTTGGTACGGGAGACCCTAAGCTCATGGCGGGCGGCATCTCCCAGGCGCTCATCACCACGGTATTGGGCTTAGTGGCGGCCATTCCTTTGTTGTTTATGCACAACATCGTCAGCTCCCGCAGTCGTGAGCTAGTGCAGATTTTAGATCAGCAATCGGCTGGGCTCATTGCCGAGAAAGCCCAGAAAGGACTCTAGTATGATGTCAGATGTGCTTACATTCTTAGACAGCGGCGGCCCGGTATTGTACGCCATATTGCTGGTGTCCCTGTTGTTATGGGTGCTGATACTAGATCGCTATTGGTTTTTTCATCGTCAGGCCAGTGCCTTGTGCCAGCATCACTTACATGCGTGGCAGCAGCTGAGCGATCACGACAGTCGCTTCTCATTGATGATACGGCAGAGCCTGATCTCGAAGGTTCGCATCGAATACCAACGCCACCGTTCCTTCATACAACTGCTGGTGATGATCTGCCCCCTGCTGGGTTTACTGGGCACGGTCACCGGTATGATCAGCGTATTTGACGTGATGGCGGTGACCGGAACAGGTGATGCGCGGGCCATGGCCTCCGGCATATCCAAGGCCACCATACCCACCATGGCGGGCATGGTAGTGTCATTGATCGGCCTCTATTTTAAAACCCGTTTTGACGGCATGGCCAAGAAACAACTGGCAACCTTTCAGGATAAATTGCTCAAGTAGCAAACAATTTTAAAACCCGTTTTGACGGCATGGCCAAGAAACAACTGGCAGCCTTT
>CAJXIK010000018.1 GCA_913054445.1 uncultured Bermanella sp. | reverse complement strand
GCGACCTAAAAAAGCACTAAACCCAACTTTGATCAGGCGGACTCCACAGATTGCCACCTGTGCTTATTTTAATGCGATTGCCCTGATAAAGCACTTAGCAAGGCTTACCTAATAAGCAAAGAGTCGTTAAAATGTGGCCTAAGACAAAATCCTAGTGAATTGAAAAAAATAATCGTGGAGAGATGTATGGCCCTGGTTTACTCAACCCAAGACGGGCGACTGTGCCCAGCATGCCACCACGCCATGGACGACTGCGTCTGCAAACAGGGCAGCGCCCCCGCGGGAGACGGCATCATTCGTGTGCAAAAAGAAAAAAAGGGCCGAGCTGGCAAGACCGTCACCTGCGTCACCGGTTTTGAAGGGGATAAAAAAGCCCTCAGTGACCTCTGCAAAAAACTCAAGAAGCGCTTTGGCTGCGGTGGCGCGGTCAAAAACTGGGTCATCGAACTACAGGGAGACCTCGCTCAGCAAAGTGTCGCCTATCTGCAAGAATTAGGGCACAAGGTTAAGCAAAGTGGTGCATAATAGCGCCGTAGACACTATTCTCGACTAGTTTTCGACTAGCTAGCTCAATTAAGCAGTTGAATTAACCATGCCCTAAAAATGCAGGGAGGCCACACATTGGAAGTCAGCATCCGCCTTTTGGGCATGTTCGGTCGCCCCAAGAAACCCATACCCGCTGCCGTGATTAAGTTTAATCGCTATAGCCTCGTCTTTAACTGCACCAAAAAAGTGAAGGCAGGAGACTTTGTCTACATCAATCTTAAGGCTGAGCTGCACAGCCTGCGTGAAGTACGAGCTCGCATTGAAAAATGCGAAGCCTGCGGCCGCCACTTTCAGCTTCGCGCCCAGTTTGTGCTGGAACGTCCAGATAAACAGCCTTATCGTGAAGCTCTATCTATCTTAGCAGCGCTTGAACAGGCCGTGCCGGATGCCATCCTCTCTCCCCTGCACACACAGTAATACTCTGCGCCTATTCCGAATTTAAAGCCCATTGCCAAGCAGTCTTAACGGGCGGCTCCTCTCGTGGTTAAAAACAGCGCTTCTCTTTGAAGCCTCTTTTTGTTTTCATAGCGAGCATTACTTCCCATCACTCACAAGGAGTCTCCATGCAAATATTCGATGATGTCAGCCAATCCATCGGCAACACCCCGCTGGTGCGCTTAAAAAAGCTCTCTAACGCCAACATCCTGCTCAAGATTGAGAGTCGCAACCCCGCCAACTCGGTTAAATGCCGCATCGGAGCCAACATGATCTGGCAAGCCGAAAAAGATGGCAGCTTAACGCCCAACATGGAAATAGTGGAACCCACCAGCGGCAATACCGGCATCGCCCTAGCCTATGTTGGGGCGGCACGGGGTTACAAGGTAACCCTAACCATGCCGGCCACCATGAGCCTTGAACGCAGGAAGGTCATGAAGGCACTGGGTGCCAACATAGTGTTAACCGAGGGCCTCAAGGGCATGCAAGGGGCCATAGATAAGGCCCAACAGCTCGTCGATAGTGCACCTCAGCAGCGCTTAATGTTGCAGCAATTCAGCAACCCGGCCAACCCCGCCATACACGAGCAAACCACCGGCCCGGAAATTTGGCGCGACACCGATGGCAGCATAGATATTCTGGTGGCCGGAGTGGGTACCGGCGGCACTATCTCCGGGGTAAGCCGCTACATCAAGCACACTCAGGGTAAGCAAATCACCAGTGTGGCGGTAGAACCCAGCGCCTCCCCGCTTATAAGTCAGCAGTTGGCTGGGCAAAAACTGGTACCCGCCCCCCACAAAATTCAAGGCATAGGTGCCAATTTCATTCCCGATAATCTAGACATGGAACTCATCGACCAAGTGGAAACCATCGACAATGATGAGGCCATCGAAATGGCACAGCGCCTCATGAAAGAAGAAGGCATCTTAGCTGGTATTTCGGGTGGCGCAGCGGTGGCGGCGGCCATTAAAGTGGCCGAGCAAGCACAGCATCAGGGCAAAACCCTCGTGGTGATCCTGCCTGACTCTGGCGAGCGTTACTTATCCACCGCCTTATTCGATGGCATCTTCAGCGATGCCGAGATGGCATAACGGGAAAGGCTTGTTAGGCCACCATGCAGATCACCTATTAGGTAAATAGTTCTGTAAAAATAACGGGCATGTCATTTTCTGGTCTAACCTCTAAGGAGGTGTGTCGCGATATTCGAGACACCTCCTCATAGCGCGCTAGTGGGTCATATAAAGGGAAATTTTTTGCATGCTCGGCGGAAAAGTACTCATCATTGAAGACACTCATTCCTTGGCTCTCGCCATCAAGAGTGAGCTACAGGAAACATTTCACATCAAGGCGGACATTGCCGCCACTCTAGCCCAAGCTAAAGCCCTGCTAGAAGCCGCCGCGGAAGATTATTTTATCTCCACCGTGGACCTACAATTGCCCGATTGCATCGAGGGTGCCGCCATCGACCTCGTGAACAAATACCATATACCCGCCATTGTCTTTACCGGCCAGCACGACCCCTCCATACGCGCTCACTTCCACACCCACGACCTCGTCGATTATGTGTTTAAAAGTGGCTCATACAGCATACTGTACATCTGCCGACTCATTAACCGTGTGTTATTCAACCAAGAATTTACCATCCTAGTGGTGGATGACAGCCGCTCGGCCCTCATGAACATTCAAAAGCTGCTTAACAACCAAGGCTTTCAAATACTCAGCGCAAAAGATGCCAGCGAATGCATGATGGCCATGAAACAGGAGCCCGACATGGTGATCCTCGATCAGTTCTTGCCCGATGGCTTGGGTCATGACATCTGCCGCAACATTCGTACTCTACATACTAACCCCACCTTGCAAATCATCGGCGTATCCAGCAAGGGCGATAAAGACACCGCCGCTTTTTTCTTAAAAAATGGCGGTGACGATTTTTTACTGCGCCCCTTTAACCCAGAAGAATTCATTCACCGCATCAACCAACGAGCCGACTACGTCGACCAAATTCGTGACCTAGAAAAAATAAGCGACGAAAAAAACAAGTTCTTAGGCATGGCCGCCCACGATCTACGCAATCCTTTGGGTATCATTCAACAAGCCGGTAAACGCCTGCACAGGGGTGAATTAAACCAAGATAAAATGCATTCGCTATTGGATATGATTCAAAAAAGCGCCACCAGCATGCAGCAGCTACTGGATGATTTATTGGACATCAGCGCCATCGAGTCGGGAAAAATAAACCTGCACAAGTTACCGCTGAACTTGTCCGAGACATGCCATGAACGAGTACAAGTGTTTAGACAGAAGGCCCAAGCAAAAAATATCGAAATCATCGAAGACCTGCCCGACAGCGCCATGGTGGAGTTTGACCCCACCCGCATTACCCAGGTAATCGACAACCTGTTGAGCAACGCCATTAAATATTCCCCCGAGAACTTTCAAATTTCAGTGAGCATAGACAAGCAAGCGGATTACCTGCGGGTAAGTGTCGTGGATCAAGGGCCAGGGATCGATAAAGGCGATGTGAACAAACTATTTAAGGCCTTTAATCGCTTAGGCCACAGAACCACAGGCGGGGAATCCAGCCATGGGCTGGGGTTGTCGATTTGCTTAAGAATAGTAGAGGCCCACATGGGCAACATCGGTTATAAGGATGCGCCAGATTGCGGTAGCCATTTTTATTTCGAACTGCCTAAATAACCCGCGCCAGCCTTGAGTTAGGTATCAATACTCATCCGGACCAACAATCATCTCGAAGCGTAGAGTAAGCGCCGGAGTTGGGAAGTAGTCCTCCTCTCTAGGCCAGGCCACTTCTGGCACGATCTCGGCAAACACAAAGTGCTTATAAATCTTACGGCGATAACTCACCGACACAATATAGTTATTGATCTTGGCAATCTGCTGAGTGTCACCGAGGATCACCATGCGGTACAACACAGCAGAACGATCACTCACCTCATCGAAGATGGCGGCGCTGGTCTGCAACTCTGCGAAGTCATCGGACAACAAATAGTCGGCGCTGAACGCGGTGCGAAAGTGACGGCGCATATCCAGCGGCCTCAATAGGCTAGCGTTGACCGAGGTGCCCCAATCCACATCGGTGCGCCACGACACGCTGTGCAACAGCCGTGAGCGCCACTCATTGAAATAATCGGTGCGTCGGGTTCGCACCCGAGAAAAATACACCGGCTGCCCGGCCCAACGCACGCCGTTATCCCAGCTGGTTTTCCAACGCCTGCCATCACGCAGCTCCACACGAATGGCGGTGGAGTAGGTGACGTTATTGGTGGTGCCGATGAGGTCGGATTCTTTTTGATCGTCTTCGTTTTCATCGGTTTCCACCAGTAACTTAAAACGATCCCGAGTCCTGGGCAGCACCAGCTTCAGGTTGATGCCCGCCTGGTAATCCACACCCTCTCCCACGACACGGCGAGTGGTGAAGAAAATCCGGCCGTTACTGCCCGACGACTCATCGTCAACCAGCTCATCATCGAAGAATGCCCCCATGAAGAATGAGTCGACCCCGTCATTTAGGCTCTCTACATAACCCTTGGCAAAATCTCGCGACCATTCCAGTACTTCAATATCTTCCTGCTCTTGGGCGCTATCTGCTGGTTCCTGTAGAGGCTCTTCTGGAGAAACGGGTTCATCTGGAGTAACGAGTTCATCTGGGGGAATGGAATCATCTGGGGGAGGAGGCGATATCATAGTTTGTGCTGGCTCGCCTCGCCTCTCGGCCAACAAACCAGGGCTCCACAGGAAGACGATGATAACGCTCAACAGCACCACCACGGTTCGCATCAGAGGCTCTCTACCCTAACTGGGTCCAAGTGAATGATGACATCGGCATTGCTATACACTTCGGTGATGTGATTCTCGATACGATCGCCAATTTCATGGGCCGACCACAGGGCCAAATTCTCATCCAGTTCGAGGTGAAACTGCACGAATAAGTTGGGGCCCGCCATGCGACAGCGCACGTCATGGCAGCCCTCGCTCCCCTGACAGCCGCGCACTAGCTCTTCTATTTTCTGCTCCACCTCAGGCAGCTGCCGGTCCATCAATTCTTCCACCGCGCGGGCTCCCACCTTCCAGGCGTTGAAGCATAAAAAAGCCCCTATGCCCACGGCCATGACAGAATCTAGCCAGAAGATACCGAAGCCCACCAACACCATAGTGATCATCACCGCCCCGTTCATCAACAAGTCCCCCTGATAATGCAAAGAGTCGGCCTCGACGATCAAGGACTGGGTTTTCTTCACCACATATTTTTGAAAACGCACCAGCGCCAGCGTCAACACGATGGCAAACAGGCTTACTAGCACGCCCCACTGGCTGTTCACCACCTGCCGCTGGTCGAGCATGGCATCGAAGCTGTTCAGTACCAACACCACGGCCGAACCTATCATGAAGGCCGATTGGGCAAGGGCGGCAATGGATTCTAACTTGCCATGACCGTACCTGTGGTCATCGTCGGCGGGCTGTAGGGCATAACGCAGGGCGATGAAGTTCATGAAAGAGGTCACGCCATCCAGCAACGAATCCAACAACGAACCCAGTAAACTCACCGACCCTGTAGCCCAGTACACCCAAGTCTTGGTGATAATTAGAATCAGCGCCACCACAATGGAGGCCAGTGTGGCTTGCCGACTCAGATGATCATAGTTGCCCATGAAATAAACCCTTACTATCCGTATAACCCTAGCATAGCAAATGGGCCGCCTCGCAATATCTCAGCACAAAGTACCAAAGATACACAGCAGCACATCTGTTAGCGCATAAGGCTATTAAATTTCACAACGATACCCGATTACTCGCCCTGTTCGCAGAACTCAATCACAACCTGCCAAAAGTTTACTATGCTTAGAGCACGTCATGAAAGGAACGGCAATGCCCCAGGTAATAGTGGTGGATGATTCGCGCACCCAGAGGAGAATCGTCAGCGAATACTTACGCCCGCTAAATTGTGACATCGTCCTGTGCGAGTCCGGTCAAGAGGCGCTCATAACGGTGAGCGAGCGAATACCCGACCTCATCATCCTAGATGTGGAAATGCCGGGTTTGTCGGGCTTCGACACCTGCAAGGCCATTCGTGGCTTTTTGCAAGAGCACTGGGTGCCCATTATCTACCTCACCGGGCGCAGCAACCCAGAAGACGTAGTAGAGGGCCTGAACGTGGGCGGCGACACCTATTTAAGCAAACCGGTACACAAGGATGTATTAAGCGCCATCGCCAAGGCCATGTTGCGCCTGTCATCCATTCAGGCCGAGCTCATGAGCGCCAATAAAAAACTCGATGAGGTGGCACATTTTGATGTACTCACCCAGATAATGAATCGCCGGGGCTACGAGGACATGCTGATGCGCTACTGGAAAGACCATCGGCGGCGCAATGCCGACTTAACGGTGATGCTGATGGACATAGATAATTTTAAGAAATACAACGACAACTATGGCCACATACAAGGAGATCAATGCTTGCGTCAGGTGGCGCAAACCTTAAAGCAGGCCCTTAAGCGTCCCATCGATGTGCTGGCCCGTTATGGGGGCGAAGAGTTTGTGGTGTTATTGCCCGACACCGCCATCGATGGGGCAGTGAAGGTGGCACAGCGCTTCATCGATGCCATGTCAGAGGCCAACATCCCCCACGCATTTTCAGACTGCCAGCCTCATGTCACCGTGAGCATAGGCCTCACCCATGCCAAGCTAGAGAGTGAAACCAGCAAAGACGTCTTAGAGCGGGCCGACAAGGCGCTGTATCAGGCCAAGGAGGCGGGCCGTAACTGTGTACGTTATTAGCAAACGAGCCATGACGGCTAGTGGCTGATTTTCTCGACCATTAATTCACAGGCGCTTTGCTTGTTCTGTGCTTGCACCATCAGGCTTTTTTTGTCCGCGGTGATGAGCATTAATTGCGGCGACAACCAACGCAAGAAATAACCCTTTTGTAGCTTATCTTCTAGCTGGTCACAGGCAGAGACCGGCCACCATTGATAAATCAGCGCCGCCCCTAAGAAAACTAGGGTCGCCGTGCCGAATGGCAGCAGGGACTTGCGACGAGGATCAATCATAGTGTTTAGCCGCCGCCTGTGAGATCGCGGGTTGTGCGTAGGTTTCTATGATCTGCTGATACACGGGCTTGGGCAGGTGGCCATATTTTTTCTGCCACATGGCATCGTCTCCCTCACCGCCACCGCTGACCAGTGCCTGGGCTTGCAGGTGATTATCAAACACGTCGTAATGACTATGAATCTCGTGGTCGATGGCCTTACTCCACTGATCGGCCGTGTTGCTATCCTGTGATAGGGGGGCTGAGAAATGCACCGACACCCGACCCTTTTGACCCTTAATGCCCTTAATGATGCTTAAAAGATCTTCATCTTTCGATTTTTCGTAACAGCCTTGGCGGCGCTGCGCATCTAACTCACGGGCCTTATCTTCATCACACGGGTCCCACTCATAGCTGATGGAAACCGGCACCAGCTTTAGGTAGTTCATGCTTTCCTTAAATTCCCAACCCGCCTTGCGTCCCGCCATGTGTAGCATCTTAAGCACCGCGGTATCGGTCATATCCTTGCCGTCTTTGGCACGCCCTTCTTTTTGCGCAATCCAAATACTCTGCCCGCGCTTGACGCTGTGGTGTATGTAAGCCGACAACTTATTGACCGCCGCTAATTTATCTTTACGGCTGCCAGGTGAGCGTTGCACCACAAAACTTTTATTTAAACGCATGAGCTTGGCCACAAACTGACGCTCTAATAAGTTATCGCCAATGG
The DNA here is from genome assembly GCA_913054445.1 of uncultured Bermanella sp. Classification (GTDB taxonomy): domain Bacteria; phylum Pseudomonadota; class Gammaproteobacteria; order Pseudomonadales; family Oceanobacteraceae; genus Bermanella. The sequence goes on along the minus strand of CAJXIK010000018.1, from coordinate 8,054 downwards.
CAATCTTACAGCTGGCCAAACCCGCGTTTAATAGGGCGTAATTGACCAGCATAGGGTCCATGGCGATGTCCCTATGATTACTGATAAACACATAGGAGCTGTTCTTATCCAACTGCTCTAGGCCCGTCACCTTAAATTCGGTGACGGTTCTATCCATGAGCGAGCGTACAAGCGGCGTCAATTTATTTTGCATGGCCTGCACGCTATGCACGTTTTTAAACTGACGCATCATAGTTTTTTTAATGCGCCGCTGAATGAGAGTAGGAAAGAGCCGCTGCAAGCGCGGAAATTTTTGCTGGGCTAAAAACTGCAAAAACTCACTGTCTTTTAACAATGACAGCAATACACCGTTTACTTCGTGATCGTCATAGTCGCGAATATCATCAAAATCTTGTTTCATACTATTTTTACTACTTTTCATAAATTGCTCGGACCAATAGCCTGTGTGTGCCTCGGCCGCACGCACACAAGCCATGTACATAGGCTTTTTAACTTAAGGCGGCCATATGTGATCCTGCTTGGCGGCCCGCTTAAACAATGCCAAAGCATGCTCATTTTTACACTGCAATGGTCAGGGCTGATGGCTGCCTGACGTCATGTTATAGCCCTACAAAACACGGGTTTTTATACATTTACGCTTATGGGACAATACGCTCAGCCCTATTTTAACACCCTTAACTTCCCTAAGGATTCCACTTATGTCCGTTGACTCTTGGCAACCGGTAGCGAGCCCCATCACCCTGGATGAGGCTGATCTTAAAAAATTGACGGTATTGGCGCACAGCTACACGCAGGACTCCGACCTTACCGCACAATTGAGTTGGATTCAGCCACTAGCTCAGGTAGACAACAAAATTTGGGCACTGAGTATACACAATTTGACGCAACAACCGCTCATCGAATTGATTCGCATGCTCACCCAGCTGGAAGAGCAACAGGCCTGGAACCTAGCGGAAAAATCGCCGGTCATCGCCCTCTTTAAGCAACTGCGTAAGATAGCAGGCATCGACAAGAGCCTAGTGCAGTGGGTAAAGGCTCACAGCGACAACCGGTTTTTACCCTTTGGGCCTTTGCTTTAGCTCATGTAACCTTAGGGTTAATACAGGCACTCAAGCGCTGCTCTGGCGCTGCTGCCGTTCACTGCCCAGCACCGCCTCCAGCGTGCGTTGCAACTCTAGGCGCTTCACCGGTTTAGTGAGAAAAGCATCCATACCTGCGGCAAGACAGGCCTCTTCAATTTCTTTTTGTGCGTTAGCGGTGAGCGCGATGATGGGCACGTATCCCCCCTCCAGCTGGCGAATCTTGCGGGTCGCTTCTATGCCATCCATCACCGGCATCTGCACGTCCATGATAATGCCCGCAAACGCGCCACTTTCGTAGGCCTGCACCCCTTCCAAACCATTGTTGGCGATGGTCACCTGATAAGCCATTTTCTCTAGGGTCTTACGCACCACCAGTTGATTGGTGATATTATCTTCCACCAGTAACAGGTGCCCCAGACAAGGCGGCACGGGCTGGGGGTTATGGTTGTTTGCTGTTACAGATTCGATGCGCTTTTCATCGTCTTCGGCCGCGGGCTGAGACGACTCTAGGGTGTTATCTAGCGCACGCCTGATGCGCTCCACGCTGGCCAGCAGGCGCGCTTGAACATCGGCGTTTTCTTGGTGATGGCTAATATCGGTGCAGATTAACAAGGCCCGAGGATCAACAGAGTCAGTGCTTGAGCCCGTTAATGGCACGATGCTATGGTGTAAATAGGTGATGCCGTCAGGCCGCTTAATTTGCTGTGAAAAATGGCTGCCTTCGCCCGTGGTTAAGGCCTGTTGCAGCCGCTCTCGGAATACGTGAGCATCGCGCTCGCTTAAGTAGTCGGAATAGTCCCTGCCCAGCACCAGATCTGAGGGCAGTTCACCGCTAGGCAGCCGGTTCAGCTGGCAGATTTTACCCTGAGCATCCACTTCGGTGAGTGTATCCGGCACATGATTCCACAGCACAGCGAGTTTATGCTGTGCGCGCAACAGGCGTCGGTTGCTCAACCAGAGGTGGCAGGCAAACAATAATAAGGCCGACACTAGCCCCAACCCCAGCCAGCTCAACCAAGGAAACAGGGGGGGGCGGCTCACCTCCAGCACTGAATAGCCTAGGCTTAAACTCGAATAACTACACAAATAGCCGCATAAATAGCCACACAATAGCTGCCAGCCACGCCTCATGATGCCTCTCCTCTCCCTCATGCCAGTATAGTCGGCATGCAACAAATATCTTCCCAGCACTCGGAAAGTGTCAAGCCCCTCGGCCTCGGCCGTTCAGTTGCCACTATGCCCCCTTGTTTATAATTCGTTTTAAGTTTAATACTCGGCACTTACATGGACTATAGTTATTAGAAACGGGTCTTAAACGGTTAACCATGTCGCGTATCCTAGTGGTGGATGACATCCCTGCCAATGTGGAAATATTAAGCATTCATCTCAACGATGAAGGCTACGAGGTGGTTGAAGCCCTAAGCGGCAAGCAGGCGCTGGCTATCTTGCAGCAGAGTGGCCAGGACGGCGAGGCCGAGATCGACCTCATCCTGCTGGATGTGATGATGCCCATCATGAGCGGCCTCGAGGTGTTGGCACATATTAAGAAAGACACGCAGACGCAAAACATTCCGGTTATTCTCGTGACCGCCAACGCCGATGAGCAAAACGTCGCAGGGGGCCTAGATATGGGTGCCTTCGATTACATCATCAAGCCGTACAGTTTGCTGGTGTTGCTGGCTAGGGTGCGCACCGCCTTAAGGGAAAAGGAGCGCCAGGACTTATTGGAAAAGTGGGCCACCACCGACCCCCTCACCGAACACTTTAATCGCCGCTACTTCTTTGAGATGGCTCACCGCGAGCTAGACCGTAGTAATCGCCTGCATAGCCCATTGTCATTTATCATGCTGGACATAGATCACTTTAAGATGGTCAACGATCAACACGGCCACCTGGTCGGTGACGTCGCGCTGGTGAGACTGGCCAAGATACTGCGGCAGCAACTGCGCAGCGTAGATCTGTGCTGCCGTTACGGTGGTGAAGAGTTTGTCTTGTGTCTGCCCGACACCCATCTCGAGGGGGCCAAGGACGTGGCCGAACGCATCCGCTTGGCAATATTACAAGAAACCATTGATACTAACCAAGGCCAGACCCTGTCCATCAGCATCAGCTTAGGAGTGGCCGATAACCAAGAAGATCAAAGCGTAGAAGGTATTCTGAAACGCGCCGATGCGGCCCTATATCAAGCCAAGGATGGCGGGCGCAACCAAACCCGAATTGCCTAGGCTCAAGCAGCATCATTTGAGGCTGGCAGGGTAAGTTAAATTAGGTACAATGCCGTGAATTTTTTATGCATCCCGAGTCAAAATTTTGAAGAAACAACAAGCCTATAACCGCATCGCCAAAGCCACCATCAAGGCGCTCAACGAACAAGCCGAGATGGGCAAGGTCAATCAGCTCACCACAGAGGCCGTTTACCTGGCCATAGACAAGGCCTTCAATCAGGAATACCGCACCATGTTTGCACGCCTAGAGCAGGTGACCACGGCCTTAGAATTTGTGGCCAAGGGTAAGGATTTGGACAAAGAGCAGTTAATCAGCCTAGCTCAGAGCAGCCTTAGCCAAAAGTAATCACGCGGCCTCGACGCTCGCACCCTAAGTGAAATAAAAACAAACATTAAGGATATGTATGCTCACTCGCAATCGCACGTTTTTTATTGCCGTCATCTTGGCGCTTGTTTTTAGTTTCACGCGCAGCGTGATGCAGCCACAACCCGTCACCAGCAGCAACGATGAAAAACAATATAAATATTTGCAGTTGAGCAATCAACTTAGGGTCTTGTTAATCTCCGATCCTAAGGCCGACCACGGCGCGGCCAGCCTCGATGTTAATGTCGGCAGCCTGCAAGACCCACAACTGCGCCCAGGACTCGCGCACTTCTTGGAGCACATGCTGTTCCTCGGCACCGAGTCTTATCCGGTGGCCGGTGACTATCAGGCGTTCATAAGCCAACACGGTGGCCGCCACAACGCCTTCACCGCCGCCGAACATACCAACTACTTCTTTGAAATTGAGCACCAGCAATTGCAGGGAGCGCTGGATCGCTTCAGTCGCTTTTTCTACCAGCCGTTATTCGGCGAAGACTATGTGCAGCGAGAAAAAGAAGCGGTCAACGGCGAATACAAGTCCAAGTACCAGGATGATTACCGTCGCATTCAATACGTCTTAAAGTCGCTGATGAACCCTGAGCATCCGGCCAGTCACTTTGCCACCGGCAACTTGCAGACCCTAAGCGACAACGATAACAGCAAGGTACGCCATGACTTGCTGGCGTTTTATAAAAAATATTACAGCGCCAACCTCATGACCCTAACCGTGTATGGCTCGCAAGACCTAGCCACCCTAGAAGAGTGGGTAACCCCCTTATTTAACCCCATCGAAAACCGTCAGTCTGTGGTGGCCGACTACCCCAGCCAGCTCTTTCCCGAGTTGCCTCTGGACATCCAGATTCAGCCAGTGAAGCAGCTTTATAACCTCAGCTTTACCTTCCCCCTCCAGCAATCGTTGAATTATTACGAGAAGAAACCCAGCCAATACATAGGCCACATCCTCGGTCATGAAGGCGAAGGCAGTTTGCTGGCTTGGCTCAAACAAAAAGGCTGGGCAGAAGGGTTAAGCGCTGGGCTACACAGCAAGATGCGCAACAACGGTGCCTTTCAATTAAACATCAGCCTCAGCCAAAGCGGCTTGCAACACATCGACGAAATCAGCGAGCAGGTATTCGCCTATATTCAACTGCTACAGCAGGCTGGCCCGCAAGAATGGGTGTTCGCTGAGCTGAAACAACTGGCCGCCATGGAGTTCACTTTTTTACAGGGGCAAAACCCGTCGAGCCTAGTACAGGGCTTGAGCATGAGCATGCATGAGTATTCGGTGGCAGACATCTTACAGGGCCCCTATCTGTGGCAGGAGTTCGATAAAACACTCATCCAGAGCCTGCTCAACAAGCTCACCCCGCAAAATGTGGTGCGCACTTTGGTTGCCCCCTCAGTACAGGGCCAACAAAATGAGACCTGGTTTAACGCCCCCTACAATAAGGCCCAGCTGGCGGCTGAGCTGGTTGAAAAATGGCAAGCTGCATCACTGGCGGAAGGGTTATTCCTGCCCGTGCCCAACCCCTTCATCAGTCATGAGTTTGCCATTCTTAAGGCCGAGCACCCCGACATGAAAGACACTAAGCCCACACAGCTGGCACAGCAGCCCGGCCTAGATATCTGGCACCTGCAAGACGTGAGTTTTAAGGCTCCGCAAAGCAGTATATTTATTAGCCTGCGCTCGCCCTTGCCGCAGCTCAGCGCCCACCACCAAGTGCTGCTCGGTGCTTGGGTTAGCTTGCTCAACGACCATCTTAATAGCTTCAGTTACCCCGCTTCCTTGGCGGGGCAAAATTACAGCCTATATAGCCACATGCGTGGCATCGGTATTCGCCTGTACGGATACCGCGACAAGCAAGACGTGGTGCTGGAAAAAGTGGTGGATGCCATGCTCGTCTTTGAACCCAATGAACAACAGTGGCAGCAGACTCAGCAAGAGATGATACGCGCCTATCAAAACGCCCTGCAGCAAAAGCCCTACAAGCGCACCATCACCACGTTGAATCAGGTGATGCTGCAACCCAGTTTCAACGAGGCACAGCTACTGGCCGCCATCAAGAGTGCCACGCGGGCCGATGTGCTAGCCATCAAGCAGCAGTTTTTTAAGGAACTGCACTTAGTGATGCTGGGGCACGGCAACATAGATGAACAACAACTGCTGGCCAGCAGCCAATTTATGCAAGATAAAATACTCAACAGCAGCACCCCAGTGGTGGTGAAACGCAAGGCCGTGACCCAGCTGGCACTGCAACTAACCGAACAGCCGGTGGCGGCGCAACACGCCGACAGCGCGTTTACCTTGTATTTTCAGGCGCAAGACGACAGCAGTAAGGAGCGTGCCACCCTCGGCTTGATATCGCAGATCATCAAGGCACCCTATTACACTTACATGCGCACCGAACGGGAACACGGCTATATCGTGTTTGCCACCGCCTACCCTATGTTAGAGCAAGGGGGGCTGGCCTTGATTGTGCAATCTCCCAAGACCCCATCGAAGCGCTTGATGAGCGACAGCCAGGCGTTTTTAAGCGATTTCCTCACTACCCTCAAGAATATGCCCGCCGCCGAATACGCCGCCCATCAACAGGGCCTAATCAGCAATCTGCTTAAGAAACCGCAAAACCTCAGTGAAAAGAGCGGCCGCTTGTGGACCGACATAGACATAGAAAATAACAACTTCGATACCCTGCAAACCCTCGCCAAAGAAGTGCAGCAGTTAAGCAAAAAAGAGATTTTAGCTTACATGCAAAATAATTTGCTGGGTGACAATAAGAAGGCCTTGCTGCTGACCTTCGATCAGTCCTAGGCTGGTCTGTACGAGCGCACCCCGTGCGCGACTGCCCAATTTATGCCCCACCTGTTCATTCACCTCGATTCACGCTATATTATTTACATTAGAATCTCCTAATGTAAATAATTCGAGGATACCTCATGCTTAAAGCCCTAACCCTATCCATTGCCTGCCTGCTCTTTAGCAGCCCTCTCTTGGCCGACACCATCTGGCTGGATGTGCGCTCCCACGGCGAATTTGCAGGTGAAAGCCTGCCCGGCTCCATCAACATCCCCCACACTCAGGTGGCCACCGACATCTCTGCGACCATTAAAGATAAAGAGGCCAAGATTAATGTCTATTGTCGCAGTGGCGGCCGCTCTGGGATGGCATTAGGGGTGTTACAAAAGATGGGCTATAGCAATGTGACGAACGTGGGGGGGATTAGCGACGCGCGTAAGCTGCAAGCGCAGTAGGTGGTTGATTTGGCTGTATGATCGGCCTATGTGTTGATCGGCCTGTGTGTTATCGGCCTGTGTGTTATCGGCCTATGTGTTATCGGCCTGTGTGTTATCGGCCTATGTGTTGATCGGCCTGTGTGTTATCGGCCACGGGGTGGCCTCGTACGAGTGCACCCCGTGCGCGACATGTACGAGTGCACCCCGTGCGCGATATGTACGAGTGCACCCCGTGCGCGATATGTACGAGTGCACCCCGTGCGCGACATGTACGAGTGCACCCCGTGCGCGACATGTACGAGTGCACCCCGTGCGCGACTGACAAAAAGCACTAGGCAAGCTTAGTACTGTACTGCTTCAAGCTGCCAGCGAAGTCCTGCAGCACACGAATGCCGCTCTCTTCCGCCTCCTGACACCAGTGCTGCATGGCACTCAGTAGCTCTTCACGGCTGGCACTGCGCTTCTTCCACACCAGCAACAGCTGCTGCTTCATGTGATAGACCTTTTCCATGATCTCATCGGCCGACATCAGCTCGCTTAATTGATGGCGATACTGATCGGATAATAGGCTGTCTTCCTTGGCAAGGATGCCTTTGGCACGTTTAAACAATTGCTGGCTAGATGCATCGGCATGTTGCCTCTGTTCGGCCACCAGCGGCTTAATGACGCTCTTATAAAACTTGGCCATGATTTGAAAGCGGTTATTGGCGGCGGCGAGGGCAGAATCAAAATCCAGTTCTAACTTGTTATCGTCCACATGCACCACCGGGCCACGACGTACATTTTTAACCAGACCCAAGATTTCAAAAGTACGAATATACATCCAGCCAATATCAAACTCCCATTTCTTCACCGACAACTTGGCCGAGTTAGGGTAAGTATGGTGATTGTTATGCAGCTCTTCACCACCAATCCAGATGCCCCAAGGCACGACGTTACGGGACGCATCGCTGCACTCAAAGTTGCGATAACCAATGGCATGACCAATACCATTAATCACCCCGGCCGCGTGGAACGGCATCCACATCATCTGTAGCGCCCACACGGTAATGCCGATGGGGCCTAATAAGACGATGTTGATCGCCAGCATGAGAAAGATGCCCAGCTTCTTATGTTTTTGATAGAGGTTTATCTCGATCCAGTCTTGTG
>CAJXIK010000017.1 GCA_913054445.1 uncultured Bermanella sp. | reverse complement strand
AATGCAGGATGCAATTGTCGAATGCTTCAGGAAGCCTCCATGGATCCTATTTAATGATGAGAGTATGGCGGCCGCAAACTGAAATAGCACCATTTCAGGCTGGCGGGGAAACGCAGTGGTGTGGCTTTAATTTTAATGCGATTGCCCTGGGTCCTAGCCCATGTACTGGCACCTTGCCAGTAAATGGGCTTATACTGAGGGCCAGCTTCAAGGATTAGGCCAGTCACTTTGTTTAATTTCATCATTAGCGCTGCTTTATTGTTATGCAGCATAAGCATCAGCTTCGCCGAGGCACCCCTCGCCAATTCCGATGGCAGCCGCGAAAGTGTGGCATTATCTAGCCCCACCCTCACCCCCTACAGCGCAAACTATGAAGTCACCTGGAAGGCCAGCTGGTTTCCCGTCACCATCGAGGCCACGCGCACCTTAAAAGCCGCAGAAGAATACGATTGGACACTGTCCTTCGAAGCCTACTCATCCATTGCCGACCTCAGTGAAATATCCCACTTCAACGTGTTTGAGCAGGTGATTTTGCCCCAGAAATACCGTTATAAGACCACTGGCTTTTTAAGTAAATCCCACCGCAGTCAAGAGTTTAACTGGGCTGAGAAAACGTTATGGCTACCTAAAAAAGATAGTTGGGCGCAATATGAGTTGCCCGAGCACCTACAGGACAACATGAGTTATCAGGAACAGATTCGCCTCGAACTGATGGCAGGAAAAACACAGTTTGAATACCCTATCGCCTACAAGAACCGCCTTAAACACTACTATTTCAAGGTGGTGGGAGAAGGGCTGCTAAAAACCAAGCAGGGCAACATCGCCGCCGTCGAGGTGCAGCAGACCCACTTAAAAAATAAAAAAGAGTCCACCCGTATTTGGTATGCCAAGGATTATGATTATCTCCTGGTTAAGCTGGTCAAGGTCAAAGGCAACGGCGACAAAAACACCATATTACTGAAAGATGCCCAGCTTGAGGGGCGCACCTTACTGGGGTTTTAAAGGGCTAATCATCCCCCATGCGTGACGAGATCGCCCCCTGCTGGTTTTTATACTTGGCATTTTGCCGCGAGCAATAGGGTCGCTTAGCGGGGTTTGACAGGGTTTCGAAGCTCAATGCGCAGATAATCATCTCGGGCTTGAGTGCCAGCGGCATCTTACCCAGGTTATAAAATTCCAGCACCACCTGCCCTTTCCAGCCCGGATCGATACGCCCCGCCGTCACATGCACCATTAGCCCTAAGCGCGCCAAACTGGAGCGGCCATCTAGCCACCCCACGAGATCATCTGGAATCTCCACCGACTCTAGGGTGCTGCCCAACACCAACTCACCCGGATGAATAAAAAAAGCATCATCTCCTTCGATGATGATCTCTTTGCCCATGACACGATCGATGTCTTTATTGAGCTGCTCGCGCCTGCCCGATAAATCGAGGAAAGGCATCGAGTTATTACTAAACACGCGAAAGCCCTTGGCCAGACGCAAATCCACACTAATACCGGAAATGGCATTTTCATCGGGCCGGGGCGTGAGCTTAATGTGGCCACTTTCTAGGGCCGCCTCGATATCACCATCACTTAAACGCATGCAAAGCCTATCAATCTGGATACAATTGGCGCAGATTCTACCGTTCTTTCAAACTGAGTAACAGCGAACATATGCACGCCTGGTTAAGCTTCCTATCCCACCTATCCCTATCGTCCGCCAAGCGGGGGCACCGCCAGGTGATTATGCTATCTGGGCCACTGCATTGGAGCTGGCCATTGCTGGCACCCTGGCTGGCTCAGCATGACAACAACGGCATCATCAGCCGCCATATTCCGCCCGGCATTAACGGCCAGCCTCTGGCCACCAACAAACCCAGCAACCTCTTAGGCTATGAATCTGACCAGCTCGTCTTTAATTGCCATGAAGGTCTATACCCAGATGCCCTCACCGCCATAGCGGGCACCCTCACCTGTGGCGGCATACTATTCATGCTGTGCCCAGACACGCAGGCATGGCCCCAGTACACAGATGATTTCGCCCAGCAGCGCGCGCCCCACACCGCGCAGGCCATGCCCGCCCCCAACAACGGCCACATGATTCGCCGCCTGCTAGATCAGGCAAGGCAGCATGACATCACTATCATCAAGCCAGACACTAAGCTGCCCCAGATTCCACCCGTCAATATAGGCAATAACCCAGCTAATAATCCGGAGAAGGCGTGGCGCGCAGCCACCACTCTGAGTGCCGACCAGATGCAGGTCTACGAGGCCATTTGTGAGCACCTCAAGGACTCGCAATACCTGCACGTCATCACCGCCGACCGTGGCCGAGGCAAATCCCACCTGCTTGGTAAACTGCTCTCGCAAGCCATGGATGCAAACATAGATAACGGTATAAAGTTTTATTTAACCGCCCCCAACAAGGCTGCCTGCCGAGCCATTTACAAGGCCCTCGGGCCTGCGGTGCGCACACAGCGCATCACCTTCATTGCGCCCGAAGAGGTACTCACCACCGTCGGCCGTGACGATGTGTTGCTGGTCGATGAAGCCGCCAGCCTCGCAATCAACCTGTTAATTCAATACAGCGAGCATATGGGCAAGCTCATCATGGCCACCACCACCCATGGCTACGAGGGAACCGGCAAGGGCTTTCAGGTGCGTTTCTTACGCCACTTAAACAGCCAGGCAGCCACCAGCAGCGTCTACTATCACACCCTGTCTAGCCCCATCCGCTACGCCCAGTCCGACCCCCTTGAACGCTGGCTGTTCGCGACTTTCTGCCTTAACAGCGAGCCTCGCGGCCTAACCCTTAGCCCCCAACAGGTGGTCACGCCTGTTATGAGGCTGGTCGATCAACAACAACTGGCCACAGACAACGCACTGCTCGAAGAGGTATTTGGCCTGCTCATTCAAGCACATTACCAAACCCGCCCCAGCGATCTTAGGGACATACTGGATGCCCCCGATTTTAAGCTATTCGTGTTATTCAATGGCGACCGGCAGGCGCGGGTGTTGGCGGCCTGCCTCATTAGCAAGGAAGGGCCAATGCTCGGCCAACCCACAGATAAACCGGGCATAGAGCTGCCCCTGCACCGAGACATATTCAACGGCCTGCGTCGCCCTCGGGGGCACCTCATGCCTCAAGTATTGGCCCACCACATGGGCCTAGTGCAGGCACTGGCCTTAAAAGGCGCGCGCATCATACGCATCGCCACCCTGCCCAACCTGCAACAGCAACAACTAGGCAGCAGTTTGCTCACGGCCGTCGGCCAGCACCTTAAGAGTCACCAATACGACTACTTGGGCTCCAGCTATGCCGACAGTCACGATGTTAGGGGGTTTTGGCTAAAGAATGGCTTTCGCCGCGTTCGGGTTGGCAACAAGCGGGACGCCGCCAGCGGCACCTATTCGGCGCTCACTCTGCAAGGCCTGAGCCCACAAGGAATCGAACTGGCACACGCGGCCGAGGCTGGCTTTTTAAGGTCTACAGGAAAAATAACGAACATGGCCGCGCTCAATGAAAATGAGCGCCGCATGTTAAACGCGTTCCTAACCCAAAGGGGAAGCTACGAGCATGCCAAGCAACTACTGACGCGCTGCCAAGGCTGGCAGCTGCCCTTTCCCAAGAAAGCCAGCAAGGAATTTAAAGAGAAGGTGGCGCGCTGGCTTCAGCAACAGGCTTAATCCTCGCTGATTTGAATCTCGGGCACCTGCTGCACCGCTAGGGTACTTAGTTTCGCCGCCATGGCCCGCGCGGTATTGATATACATCTGCGCCACCTCGCTGTCTCCGTCGGCGGCCACCACGGGCAGGCCCGAATCACTCTGCTCACGAATGTATTTAGACAAGGGTAAAGAGCCCAGCAACTCGCTATTAAATTCGGCCACTATTTTGTCGGCACCGCCCTCACCAAAGATGTGCTCTTCGTGCCCACAATGACCACAAATATGAATCGACATATTTTCGATGACGCCCAACACGGGGATGCTCACCTTATTAAACATCTCGATGCCTTTCTTGGCATCCAACAAGGCGATGTCTTGCGGCGTAGTCACCACCACCGAGGCCGATACCGGAATTTTCTGCGACAAGGTGAGCTGTATATCCCCCGTGCCCGGCGGCATATCGATGATTAAATAGTCGAGATCATCCCACACGGTTTGGCTAATAAGCTGCTGGAGGGCACCGCTCACCATGGGGCCGCGCCATACCATGGGCGTGTTCTCGGTGACCAGATAAGCCATGGACATGGTTTGCAGCCCCAACGCCTGCACCGGTTTAAAGAATTTTTCTTGTATGGTTTGTGGGCGAGTACCCGCTGGCACCCCCAACAACATGGCCAAGGAAGGGCCGTAGATATCGGCATCCAAGACCCCCACACGCGCCCCGTCTTTGGCCAGCGCCAACGCTAGATTCACCGAGGTGGTGGACTTGCCCACCCCCCCCTTACCCGAGGACACCGCGATGATGTTTTTTACATTTTCGATGTTCGCCAGCTGCTCGTGGGCCTTATGGGGCTCCACCTGCCAGCCCACGCTGACCTGCGCCTGCTCGATGCCCGCCACGTTCTCAATGGCCACCTTCAGCAATTGGGCGATGCCATCCTGCAAATACTCGCTGGGGTACTTAAGCAGCACCTCCAACAGTACCTGCTCGCCATCTATTTCGAGGCGCTCTACGGCACCCGCCGAGATTAAATCCGTTGCTAGGTAAGGATCACGATAGCCCCTAATGGCTTCCTGCACTGCTGCCAATGTTGCCTGCGCCATAACCAACCTCTTCTATAAACCAAGTAAATGGCTCGGACTTTATCATTTTCGCCTTATCATGGGCATCCTTAATGGCTGCGCGCTTAAACATTGCTACATGCGATTGGCAAAGCCTGCTATATTAGCGCCCATCAAAATGTGGGAAAACCTCGGTTTACCAACCCATAAACCCCCTATTAGCCAAGAGTCATCCATGCGTCGCATCCTTGTTACCAGTGCCCTCCCCTATGCCAACGGCCCCATCCACTTGGGGCACATGCTCGAATACATCCAGACCGATATCTGGGTGCGCTTTCAGCAGTCCCGTGGCCATCAATGCACCTATGTGTGTGCCGACGATGCCCACGGCACCGCCATCATGTTGCGCGCGCAAAAAGACGGCATCAGCGCCGAGCAACAAATTGCCCGCGTGCAGGCCGAACACGAGCAAGACTTTGCCAAGTTTTTAATTCAATTCGATAATTTTAGCTCCACCCACAGCGATGAAAACCGCGCGCTGTCCGCCAACATCTACAACAAGCTAAAAGAAAACGGCCACATCAACGTGCGCGGCATCAAGCAATTGTTTGACCCAGAAAAAGAGATGTTCCTCGCCGACCGCTACGTGAAAGGCGACTGCCCTAAGTGTAAAACCGCAGATCAATACGGTGACAACTGCGAAAGCTGTGGAGCCACCTACAACGCCAGCGAACTCATCAACCCGCTGTCGGTTATGTCCGGCGCTACCCCCATAGAAAAAGAGAGCGAACACTACTTCTTTAAGCTGCCCGAATTCCAGGCATTTTTACAAGACTGGACGCGCTCTGGCACCCTACAAAAAGAGGTGGCCAACAAGCTCGCCGAATGGCTCGACAACGACCTTAAAGAGTGGGACATCAGCCGCGACGCCCCTTACTTTGGGTTTGAGATTCCAGATGCGCCGGGCAAGTACTTCTATGTGTGGCTCGATGCCCCCATAGGCTACATGGCCAGCTTTAAGCAATTATGCGAGCGCCGTGACGACCTCGAATTTGACGACTACTGGCAGGCAGGCTCCGACACCGAGGTTTACCACTTCATCGGCAAAGACATCATTAACTTCCATGCTCTGTTCTGGCCCGCCATGTTGCACAGCGCCGGTTACCGCACCCCCAGCGCCGTATGGGCCCATGGTTATGTGACGGTGAACGGCGCCAAGATGTCCAAGTCCCGTGGCACCTTTATCAAGGCCAGCACTTACCTAGATCATTTCCAGCCGGAATACCTGCGTTATTATTACGCCGCTAAGTTGAACAACCGTATCGACGACTTCGACCTCAACCTAGAAGATTTTGCGCAGAGGGTGAACTCCGACCTAGTGGGCAAGGTCATTAACATCGCCAGCCGCTGTGCCGGTTTTGTGAAGAAGGCCGGGGGCACCCTCGCCAGCACCCTGCCCGAGCAAGACTTACTAGACGACGCCATCGCTAAGGGTGATGTCATTGCCCAATACTATGAAGACCGCGAGTACGGCAAAGCCATCCGCGAAATCATCGCCCTAGCCGATGCCGCCAACGAATACATCCACGAGAAAGAACCCTGGGCGCTGGCCAAGCAAGAAGGCAAGGCCGATGAAGTGCTGGCCATTTGCTCGCTGGGCATTAACTTGTTCCGCCAATTGGTCACCTACTTGGCCCCTGTGTTGCCCGCCATGGCAGATAATGTAACGGCCTTCCTCAACATTGACGACCTAAACTGGGACAGCCGCCAGCAGGTGCTGCTGAACCACCCCATAAACAAATTTAAAGCCCTCATGAGTCGCGTGGAAAAAGACAAGCTCGACGCTATGATCGAGCAAGAAAAAGCCGATGCGCTAAAAGAGGCCAGTGCTAACCAAGAGGCCACAGCGACTGTAAACACTGGCTTAAGTGAACCCATCTGCGACGAGATTGAATTTGACGATTTTGCCAAGGTAGACTTACGCATTGCCAAGATTGTCGATGCCCAACTGGTAAAAGGCGCCGGTAAATTGTTGCAACTCACACTGGATGTGGGCGAAGGCAAGACCCGCAACGTATTGTCTGGCATTAAAGCCGCTTACGCCCCGCAGGACCTAATCGGCAAGCACACTGTCATGGTGGCCAACCTCAAGCCGCGCAAGATGAAGTTTGGTATGTCGGAAGGCATGGTGCTGGCCGCTGGGCCAGGTGGTGATGAACTGTGGTTGCTGGAACCCCATGCGGGAGCGAAGCCTGGCATGAGGGTCATGTAACCGTCTCGCAGCCAAGGCACTTTCATAATGAGCGCCTTGGCTGCGCTCATCTTTTCACAACCCTTCTATTTACAACCTGCTTCCTCACAACCCCTCTATTGCCGCCGCCAAATCCAGATGATTTTTAAACAATTCACTAAACACCACCGTGAAGTTTTTATCAATCAACACGACCCTGGCCATGGCCCCATCGAGAACATTCTCTAGATAATCATCGCGGTCGCTGATGACATTAAAGTCACGGTAGCCATTATTAAGCTGGGTGGTACGGCTGTTGGCGGCGGAAGCCGAGACATAATCTACCAACACAAAGTCCACATTAGGGTACTGAGCCACGAAGTCACTGCGCAACAGTTGCATGTGGTTATCGCAGACCGGGCACCACATAGTGAAATACAAAACGATGCCATCGTAATTATTTAGGCGCTCACTCAATGAGTAATCTTGCTCGGTATTCAAGTTGACCGTGAAATCATCCACCACGAAAGGCTCTCGCTGGCGATTGTCGGCATCACTCTCTGGCATCAAGTCTTCCTGGCAACCCCATAGCAAACAGAAACTGGCCAATAACATTAACGGTTTAATAAACATGGCTTAGGCCTAAATTAACAACGGTGGTTCTGGGTATTTGTTTGCCGCTTAAGGCTCGATCTACCCCCAGTTTTATAATCCAATCCCGCGCACCGCTAGTATGAGAAAAGTTTAAGGTATTGAGCTTTTTCGGCCACGGGGTGGCCTCCTACCAAACCTATAACTTGTGCCCGCAGAGCGCATCCAGCATAATACGCCGCCGATTTTTCTTTACGATCAGACAGTAGCTGCCAGCTTGACTATTATTAAGGCAGCCCAGCGGCGCAGATTCAGAGCCACCATTTTTCCAAGCGGTTAAGGACAGCACATGGTTGATTACATCCTCATATTGGTTTCCACCATATTGGTTAACAACTTTGTGTTGGTGCAGTTCTTAGGCCTGTGCCCTTTCATGGGGGTATCCAACAAGCTAGAGACCGCCATCGGCATGTCGGCGGCCACCACATTCGTGCTCACCCTGGCCTCGTTAAGCTCTTACCTCGTATATGAATACCTGTTGCTGCCACTGGGCATCACCTACCTGAAGACCATTGCCTTTATCATGGTGATTGCCGTGGTGGTGGGCTTTACCGAGATGGCCATTCGTAAGACCAGCCCGCTTTTATACCGAGTGCTGGGCATATTCCTGCCCTTAATCACCACCAACTGCGCGGTATTGGGAGTGGCGCTGCTGAACATCAAGCGCCAAAACGATTTTCTCGAATCCATCCTCTACGGCTTCGGTGCCGCGCTGGGCTTCTCGTTGGTGCTGATTCTGTTCTCCGCCCTGCGCGAACGAATCGCCGTAAGCGATGTGCCTAAGGTTTTTCAGGGCAGCGCCATCGCCATGATCACCGCCGGTCTCATGTCTTTGGCCTTCATGGGTTTCACCGGATTGGTTTCCATTTAACGTTGCCATTTAAAGTTTGCATTTAAAAAGGGAGGGGCGTCATGTCTATTATTGTCATATCTGTATTAGCACTGGTGGCGTTGGCCATTCTCTTTGGCGCTATACTCGGCTTCGCCGCCGTGCGCTTCAAGGTGGAAGGCAACCCCATCGTCGATCAACTGGATGCCCTGCTGCCACAGACCCAGTGCGGCCAATGCAGTTACCCGGGTTGCCGCCCCTATGCGCAGGCCATTAGTGAGGGCAACGAGAAAATAAACAAATGCCCACCTGGGGGCGAAAGCACCATCGCCGCCATCGCCGACTTATTGGGAGTGGAGCCCGAGCCTCTGGATGCCGAACACGGGGAAGAGAAAGACGTCACCCTCGTGGCTGTCATTCGCGAAGATGAATGCATCGGCTGCACTAAGTGCATTCAGGCCTGCCCAGTAGATGCCATCCTCGGGGCCGCCAAGCAGATGCATACCGTCATCGCCCAGGAATGCACCGGCTGCGATCTGTGTGTCGAACCTTGTCCGGTAGATTGCATCGACATGGTGCCCACCGAGCGCACCCTACAAAGCTGGCACTGGCCCAAACCGAGCGCCCTGCCCCTGATCGCGACAGATGCGTAGAGAGATATAATAATGAATATGCATCACTTTAAGCTCCATGATTTTGCCGGTGGCATTCATCCGCCACAACATAAATCGCAAAGTACTCAAGCCCCCATAAGCCAGGCCGAAATCCCAGCAAGACTCATATTAGCGATTGCACAACACATTGGTGCACCCGCTAAACCCGTGGTGAAGCCAGGTGACAAGGTACTCAAAGGGCAAATCATCGCCGAGGGCGACGACTTCATCAGCTGCAACCTACACGCGCCCACCTCGGGCACCGTGGCCAGCATCGAGACCCGCGAGGTACCCCATCAATCGGGTATGGACGATACCTGCATCGAGATCATCAGCGATGGCCAAGAGCGCTGGGTCGACCATCAGGGGCTCGACGACTATCTGCAAGCCGATGCCCAAACCCTCATCGCCCGCATCACTCAGGCGGGCATCGCGGGCATGGGCGGGGCCGGATTCCCCACCCATGTGAAGGCCTCTATACCCGCCAGCAAGATAGACACCCTTATTGTTAATGCCGCCGAGTGTGAACCCTACATCAGCAGCGATGACATGCTCATGCGCGAATGCGCCACAGAAATCATCAAGGGCATCGAAATCCTGCAACGCATCCTGCGCCCGCAACAGTGCTACATCGGCATCGAAGACAACAAGCCCCAAGCCGCCGCAGCCTTACAACAGGCGCTCAAAGAAAACCGCGACGACACCCATAACATTCACCTCGTGGTGATCCCCACTAAATACCCTTCCGGCGGTGAAAAGCAGCTCATCCAAATACTCACCGGCAAGGAAGTGCCCGTGGCAGGCATTCCCGCCGACATTGGCATGGTCTGCCAAAATGTGGCCAGCGTACACGCTATCTATGAGGCGGTGGCCCTCGGCATACCGCTCATTCAGCGCATCACCACCGTCACCGGCGATGCCGTAGGCCGCCCACAAAATTACCGAGTGTTGCTCGGTACCCCAGTAAGCGAGCTGCTGCGACAGGCCCAGGCGCAAACCGACAAGATTAAACGCCTCATCATGGGCGGCCCCATGATGGGCTTCACCCTGGCCAGCCCCCACATTGCCATCACTAAGACCAGTAATTGCATCATCGCCGCCAGCGCTCAAACACTGCCAGACCCCGCCATGGAACAAGCCTGCATCCGTTGCGGCATGTGCAGTGAGGCCTGCCCAGCACAATTGTTGCCACAGCAACTTTACTGGTTTGCCAAGAGCAGCAACCTAGAGCAGGCGCAAGCGCACAACATCGCCGATTGCATCGAGTGCGGCGCTTGCTCCTATGTCTGCCCTAGCAACATTCCTTTGGTGCAGTACTACCGGTTCGCCAAGGGCGAGATCAAACAAGCCCAGCGTGACAAACAAGGCAGTGAACAAGCTAAGCTGCGCTTCGACACCCGTAACGCCCGCCTCGCCCGCGAGGTGGCCGAAAAAGACGCCAAACGCAAGGCCCGCGCCGCCGCTGCCGCCAAGAAACAGGCCGCCAAGAAGGCCGCACCGGCCCCTGCTACTAACCTGTCTAAGGGCGAGCCCGCGCCCGTCGCGGCCAAGGCCGAGCCCGCGCCCCTTAAAAAAGAGGCCCTTAAACAGAAAGTGTTGGCCGCGCAAACCCGCGTGGACAAAGCCCGCGAGCGCCTCGCCATGGCGCAGCAACAACAACTAGAGACCGCAGGCGCACTCGAACTCGGCCTCAACAAACAAATAGACAAACTCACCCTTGCCCAGAAAAACCTAGAGGAAGCCAATCGATGAAGCTGCCGAATATAAGTTCGCCTCACGCCACCCGCCCCGGCAATACCGGCACGGTCATGCTCACGGTGTTGCTGGCGCTGGTGCCGGGCATCATCACCCTCAGTTACTTCTTTGGCCCCGGGCACCTCATTCAGATATGCCTAGCCAGCGCCACCGCCGTGGGCTGTGAGGCGCTGATTTTGCACCTGCGTAAGAAACCCTTAGGATTTTACCTAAAGGACTACAGCGCGTTATTGACTGCTGTTTTGCTGGCCATATCTCTCCCCCCCTATGCGCCCTACTGGGTCACTATGGTGGCCACGCTATTTGCTATCATCGTCGCCAAACACTTATATGGTGGCCTCGGTCAAAATCCGTTTAACCCTGCCATGGTGGGCTTTGCTCTCGTACTGGTGAGTTTTCCGGTGGAGATGACCACCTCGTGGAGCGCCCCCAGCGCCTTGCTCGAAAACGGCATAGGCTTCAGCCAGGCCGTTACGCTGATCTTCTCATCCCGCGAGACCCTAGACGCCGTCACTATGGCCACCCCCTTAGACCTCTACAAGCACCAAGTGGCCATCGCCACCGCCCATGAGATCTATCAAGATCCCATCTTCCATGGCCCCCATCACGAGGCCAGCATCGCCCTTGGGTGGCAGTGGGTAAACCTCGCCTTCTTGCTGGGCGGCGTGTTCTTATGGTGGAAAAAAATATTCACTTGGCATGTGCCGGTGAGCCTGCTGCTGGCTTTATCTCTGTTAAGCATCTTCATCGGCTGGGACAGCGACAGCTATGTGCCCATTAGCCTGCACCTATTTGCCGGTGCCACTATGCTGGGGGCGTTTTTCATCGCCACCGACCCTGTAACCGCCGCCACCACACCCCTCGGCAAGCTGATTTATGGCGCGGGCATCGGCGTCTTGATTTACCTCATTCGCACTTGGGGCAGCTACCCAGACGCGGTGGCCTTTGCGGTGCTGCTCATGAACTTTTGCGCCCCGCTCATCGATCAATATTCACAACCACGCACCTATGGCCACCAGAAAGCCGTTCGTGGCCTGGCTAAAAAAGACTAAGGTGACGGCCATGACAGAGCACACGACCCTTGCACAATCTATCCTCAGAAATGCCTTTGGCCTAGCGCTGTTTGCCATGGTCACCGCCGGCATCATCGCCTTAGTGCAACACAACACTCAGCACAGAATCGTCGATAATATCGCTCAGGCACAGGCCCGCGCTTTGTATGAGATCACCCCCCAAAATACCCTCGACAACGACCTACTGGCCGATAAACTCGACCTCACCGCCCCCCATTTACGCGCCCGCATCAACCTAAACGCTTTGGGCAAGTTACCCAGCGGGGCCAGCGCCCATTTCGCCAAGAAAGACGGCGTGGTACATACAATTATCTTCCCGGTGATCAGCCCCAACGGCTACACCACAGACATTCGCATGCTAGTGGGGGTGAAACTGGACGGCACTCTGGCCGGTGTGCGCGTGGTGGAGCACAAAGAAACCCCTGGTTTGGGCGACAAGATTGAAATAAAAAAATCAAACTGGATCGACGGCTTCAGCGGCAAGTCTTTACAGCAGCCCGAGAAAGAGCGCTGGAAAGTGCAGAAAGACGGCGGCCACTTCGACCAGTTCACCGGGGCCACTATCACCCCCAGAGCCGTGGTGGGGGCCGTCTATCAAACCCTAGCGTTTTTTCATAAAAACCACTCGTTACTGCTGAAAGAATTTGCCCAACAAGGCCAGCTTTCTGCAAGGAGGGCCCGCCATGAGCACCCCACAGCCCAGTAAAACATTCAGCACTATCAGCAAAGAAGGCCTGTGGGACAACAACCCAGCCCTAGTACAGCTGCTGGGGTTGTGCCCCCTGCTGGCGGTCACCGGCACCGTCGTCAACGCCTTAGGCCTGGCCCTCGCCACTATGATCGTGCTGGTGGGCTCGAACATGGCGGTGTCGCTGGTGCGCAACTTTGTGCCCGACGCGGTACGCCTGCCCGCCTTCGTGATGATCATCGCCTCTTATGTCACCTGCACCGAGCTGCTCATGCAGGCCTACACCTATGAGCTGTACACTGTGCTGGGCATATTTATCCCCTTGATTGTCACCAACTGTGTGATTCTTGGCCGGGCCGAAGCCTTTGCCGCGAAAAATCCCATCATTCCCTCTATGGTGGACGGCCTCATGATGTCGCTGGGGTTTGCCATGGTACTGATATTGCTGGGCGCCTTGCGTGAGATTATTGGGCAGGGCACCTTGTTTGCCGACATGGAACTGCTATTTGGCGAACAGGCCGTATCCTGGCAGTTAAACCTCATGGAAGATTACCCCAACTTCTTGTTTGCCATCTTGCCGCCGGGTGCCTTCGTGGGCCTCGGCCTGCTCATCGCCGCTAAAAACGCCCTAGACCAGCGCCTAAAAACCCGCAAACAAGGGCCCATGCCCGAGGTCAGCGGCGGCTCGAAACGCGTGCGTGTCACCGGCAAGATAAGTTAACGCCATGAATAAAGAGAAACGCTTCGAAATTTTTGCGCGCCTGCGTGAACAAAACCCACAGCCGCAGACCGAGCTTAACTTCAGCAGCCCGTTTGAGTTATTGGTGGCGGTCACCCTCTCGGCGCAAGCCACCGATGTGAGCGTTAATAAGGCCACCGACACGTTATTTGCGGTGGCCAATACCCCAGAGCGCATCTATCAATTGGGTGAAGAAGGCCTCAAGGCCTATATAAAAACCATCGGCCTGTTTAACAGCAAGGCCAGGCATGTCATCAAGATGTGTCGCCTGCTCATGGACCTGCACCAAAGCCAAGTGCCACAGACCCGCGCACAACTGGAGGCGCTGCCCGGCGTGGGCCGCAAGACCGCTAACGTAGTGTTAAATACCGCCTTTAAACAGCCGGTCATGGCGGTGGACACCCACATATTTCGGGTGGGCAATCGCACCCGCATCGCCCCCGGCAAGGACGTGCTGGAAGTGGAGAAGCGCCTCGTGCGCCTCATTCCCAAGGAATTTTTAATGGACGCCCACCACTGGTTAATATTACATGGCCGCTATGTGTGCGTTGCCCGTAAGCCCAAATGCGGCAGCTGCCTCATCGAAGACTTATGTGAATTTAATAAAAAGGAACTAGATTAGTGCGAATTCTTCATACCATGTTACGCGTGGCCCAGCTGCAAACCGCCATCGACTTTTATACCGACGTGCTAGGCATGACGCTGCTAAAGCAACACGATAACGAGCAGTATCGCTATACCCTAGCGTTCCTAGGTTACGGCCCAGAGAGTGACGGCGCGGTGATCGAGCTGACCCACAACTGGGACACCCAAGAATACGACTTGGGCACCGGCTACGGCCACATCGCCATTGGCTGCGACGACATCTACCAGACCTGCCAAAACATCGCCCAAGCCGGTGGCACCATTAGCCGCCAACCTGGGCCTGTAAAGGGCGGCAGCACTATCATCGCCTTCGTGAAAGACCCCGACGGCTACGCCATCGAGCTTATTCAGGGCAAGTAATGCCTGAGTATTTCACTCGGGCATTATTGTCTCTGCTGAGCCTATAGGCTAAGATAGCCAACTTTATTTTTAGCGCCCGTTACTATCGGCGCCCTATATACAAAGAATGCATTTTTATGACCGATAAGCGCCTCACCGAAATGCCTGATGTGGCCTCCACACAGGCCCCACAGATTAATGGCACGCTCGATTGGGTGGGCATGAATCGCATTGCCCTGCCCCTCACCGTGCGCGACCGTGCCCTCGGTGACAACAAGGTAAATGGGTTTGTGCAGGCCTATGTGAACTTGTTTAACCCAGATGTGAAGGGCATTCACATGTCGCGTCTGTATCTGTTGCTCACCGAGTTTTCAGACAACCAGGCTTTAAGCGCCAACAATCTGCGTGAATTTTTATCGCACATGCTCGACAGTCATCACGACATCAGCGATCAGGCCAGCCTTAACTTCGAATTCGATTATGTGATCAAGCGCAAGGCCCTCAAGAGTCAGTTTTCCGGCTGGAAAGATTATCCGGCACAGATTAAAGCCACCCTCAAAGACAATAAAGTCTCCCTAGAGTTGGGCATCAAGGTGACCTATTCCTCCACCTGCCCCTGTTCAGCAGCCCTCGCTCGACAAATTATCCAAGAAGCCTTCCACGCGGACTTTAAAGATAAGGAGCAGGTTAGCCCAACAGAGGTGGAAGCCTGGCTCAGAAGCGAGAAAGGCACCCACGCCACCCCCCACAGCCAACGCAGCACCGCCATGGTGTGGGTGAAGCTCAACGACCAGCTGGACGATTTCCCCATCACCGACGTTATCCAGGTCATCGAAGACGCCTTGCAAACCCCAGTACAATCCGCTGTTAAGCGCGAAGATGAACAGGAATTTGCGCGTCTCAACGGCCAAAACCTAATGTTCTGTGAAGATGCCGCGCGCCGCGTCAAGAGCGCCCTCAATAAACAGGCAGATATGTTCGACGACTTTTGGTTGCGCATCGAGCACCTAGAGAGCCTACACGCCCATGATGCGGTGGCCATTGCCACTAAAGGCATGCGCGACGGTTACGAGCCGTTACTGGCCCGTTAAAACCAACTACAATGATAACTATCTGCAACCCTTTAGATAATGAGTATTCAGGTTGAAACTGTTCGTTGAAAACTTAAGCAATGTAGACGTATCCTACCTCGACGCCAAACGCGGCTTGGTAGGCGAATCTTGGCTGGCTGGCCTCGTCCTCACCGGTAAACTAGACGAGCAGAGCATGATCTGTGACTTTGGCATCGTTAAGCACAATGCCAAGGCCTGGCTCGATAAACACATCGACCACCGGCTTGTGATTCCCACGCGGATGCCAGGCTTGCACATGAGCCGCCACCAAGACCTGCTCACCATCAAGTTTGCGCACCCGTTGGGCGGCGAGTTTATTTGCAGCGCCCCCGAGCAAGCCTTCTGCCTGATCGACACCGATGCTATCAACGAGAGCAGCGTGGCCACTTGGCTGGAGCAGCAATTAAGCGACAGCATTCCCGGCAACATACAACAACTTAATGTCAAACTAAACTGCGAGTTAATGGGCGGTGCCTATTACCATTACAGCCACGGGCTGAAGAAACACGCGGGCAATTGTCAGCGCATCGCCCACGGCCACCGCTCTAAACTGGAGATTTTCATCGATGGCGCACGCCAACCCGAGCTAGAAAAAAGCTGGGCCAAGACCTGGCAGGACATCTATGTCGGCACCCTAGAAGACCTCCACAACCAGCCCACCATCGATGGTGTCGAACACAACCATTATCGCTATGAGGCCCCCCAGGGCCAGTTCAGCCTAACCCTGCCCTTGGCTGCCTGCTACGACATGGCAAGCGACACCACGGTAGAGCAAATTGCCAACCACATCGCCACTGTGCTGTTAGAATCTGGTCACAGCGTGACGGTTAAGGCCTTCGAAGGCCTGGGCAAGGGGGCCATGGCAACCTATGAGTAACCCTGAAAAAAACCTTTATAAACAGCTAGAAAAACAAAGCAAAGGCAGCCAAGTTGCATTAGGCGACGCCCTCGACCAGCTTATCTTTAACGAAGCGGGCCTTATACCCGCCATCGCCCAACAGTTTGATAGCGGCGAAGTCTTGATGATGGCGTGGATGAACCGCGCGGCCATCGAAGAAACCCTACACAGCAAACGCGTCTGCTATTGGTCGCGCTCCCGTAACGATTACTGGCGTAAGGGAGAAAGCTCGGGCAACCAGCAAACGCTGGTGAGCATGAGCACAGATTGCGATGGCGACACCCTATTATTGAAAGTGGACCAGCTCGGGGCCGCCTGCCACACCGGCCGCCGCGATTGCTTTTATAACCACATCAGCGCGCAAGGCTTACAAATAAGCTGCGACCCCATTCAAGACCCCAGCAAGCTCTATGGCAAACATTAAACCGTGAGGCAGCCTATCAGCAAAGCACAGAAGCGTGCATTGTTAGAAGAAGAGATGCAGAACTACCTTGCCAAAGGGGGCGAGGTGGAAGAAGTCGAACAAGGCATTAGCGGCCGCGAAAACCCCATGCAGGCCCTGCTACCCGTTTTATTCAACGAAAAAATCCTAA
>CAJXIK010000016.1 GCA_913054445.1 uncultured Bermanella sp. | reverse complement strand
CGTGAAAGGGCGGTGTCCTAGGCCTCTAGACGAACGGGACCCAATTCATTCTTAACTTTCTTTACCGAATCTCCATCTTCACATGGAAATTTGTTAGCTATAAAGAAAATTGGTGGAGCCTAGCGGGATCGAACCGCTGACCTCAACACTGCCAGTGTTGCGCTCTCCCAGCTGAGCTAAGGCCCCACATACACCTCGAAATAAAAGCTTGCCTCGAGAAGTGGGGCGAATTATACCCATGAATTTTCCTTTGTCACCCCAATTTTGAAATTATTTTCGAATTAAAACAAAGCGTTAGCATCGCAGCCCCGAATAGAGTGAGAATCACTCAAATCCACTACTATAGATGTAGGCGAGGACATTATTCAACGAGAGTTGGCATCGCTGGTAATTCGGGCACCACTAAACCATTGGCTTTCGCCACCTGTAGCTGGGCCAAGGCGTCTTGCATGCTCACGCGCCAATGGCTGTCGGCCTCCTCAAATGAAGCGGTGGCATCTTGGCTGGTGCCCATCACCACGGGCAGATCTAGGGCCAACCAAGTGAAGTAACCGTCCTTAAAATAATAGACATTCTCATACCCCCAAGCCACAGCGAGAAAGGTGGCCACCGCACTGCGATAACAATGGGCGCTGTTGCAGTAGATGACGATGGGAATATTGCGATCTAGGGTTTCAATCAAATACAGGTCATTAAAGTCCCGCTTTAAATCTAGATGCACCGCACTGCGAATGTGGCCCAACAGGAACTCTTGCTGCTCGCGCACATCGATGAAGGTGGCACCCCGGTCGAATAAATTTAAAGCCTGGAAGGCATCCACCGTTCTGGCCCCCTGTATGGATTCAATCTGCTCTGCCTGAATGGGGGCAGCCGCCAATATTAGCGATAACGACAACAGCATGCCTAACTTACCCAACCTAAACGTGCGTAACATTGCCTTACCCCTTTTAACCATTCGTTAACCTGAGTATAGGCGGTGAATGACTCGAGCCTTGTAACTTCTGGCTGTAACCCGTCGAGCGATTTATAGCGAAACAACGCAAAAACTAATTTGACATCGGCGACTGTTTTGCGAATACGGAGTCCGCCTGCCCAGAGGTGGGGTTAGGCGATAGAGTTAATAAATAGTGAGGCTTAGCTTGCTTTGACGGCTCGGAGGTTACTATAGCGAGCCTAGTGAACATGACTCGAAACAGAGTGAGCGTGCCGCTTCAGCGACAACAACAACCTTGACACCCGCACTGTCTTTACGAACATGGAATTCACCGAGCTAGGGATGCGGTGAGGTAATGGCGGCTGGGGGTTACTGAACAGTGCCTAATGGACATGACTCGAAACAGAGTGAGTATGCCGCTTCAGCGACAACAACAATTCGGCCTCGCCATGACTAAAGCCACAGCTATGCACTAGGTCGTCTTCCGTGGCCCCCATGGCAATCAGGCTATCGGCCTGATCATAAGACGGGTGCTCGGACTGGGTATTGGTGAGAGAGGTTTGTTTCTTCAGCACCTGCGCCAACTTGCGCTCGGTGTTTAATACTTTCTGCCCCATGCCGATGGCGCTCTTGGACAAGGCCCGCATGTCTTCCTGCAGGCAGCGATTGGTTAACACTTGCTGCCGGTTTTGTTTCACCAGCAGCCAGCTATGGTAAAGGCTCATGAGCAGGGCCAGCACAGAACAGACCGACACCAGCAGCAACACCACTTGATTGGCCTGTAGCGTCAATAGAGAATCCAACATATTGTTCACCCTGTGTTTTATTTTTATATGCGTGTAAATCATAGGGCAACGATCACTAAAAATCGTTGAGTTCAGCCCACTCTTCGTCCGACATCATTTTTTCTAGGTCCACTAAGATCAGTAACTCATCATTCTTGTGGCACACCCCCTGAATAAACTTGGCGGTCTCTTCGTTGCCCACGTTGGGGGTGGTTTCAATCTCCGATTGGCGTAAATACACCACCTCGGCCGCCGCATCCACCAGTATGCCCACCACCTGATTTTCAGTCTCTATGATCACGATGCGCGTCTGATCTGAGGTTTCGGTCTGGGACAAACCAAAGCGCAGCCGAGTGTCGATGACCGTCACCACATTACCGCGCAGGTTGATGATGCCCAGCACATAGCTGGGGGCCCCCGGCACAGGGGCAATCTCGCTGTAGCGCAACACTTCTTGTACCTGCATGACGTTAATGCCATAGCTTTCGTTATCTAAACGAAATGTGACCCATTGCAACACGGGGTCATCGACCACCCCTTTTGCTTGATAGGTACTCATACCACTCTCCTATTCAATGCAGGCTCAGCAATTGCTCCGCTTACAGACATGTCACTTGCCCCCTGTGCCCAAAAAAAGGCCATCGTCAAATTCATAACGTTGCTTATTATTAGTCTAGACCAGAGCAGGTTGTGTGCCAGTCGGTTATTCAGCATTCTCTCTTTCCAGTAATGACACCAGTGAATCCACATGTATCAGCGCACACATGTGCTCGATCACGGTCCCCGCCAGCCAGGGGCGTTTGCCCTGGGTAGAGCGCCATTTCACTTGGTCTGGCTGGATGCGCACTGTGCTGTATACCTCTTTACAGGCCAGACTCCAATGGCTGCGTTGCAGCTGTATGATGAAGTCAAAGCCCACCTCACTCAGGTCAAAGCCCTTCTCGGGCATGATAAATTTGGCGGTATCCACCACATACAGGCTTTGCTCGGCTTCCGTATACGCCCCCATGAACCAGCTCGGACGACCAATGAGCTGGTTAAGCTCGTGTTCCACTTTGATGATGCGACCGAGGGCTTCCATGTTCACCGCCAGTTTTAAGCCGCACACATCAAACAGTAAGACGTCAAATTCCTGCTGCGCCCACGATGGCGCATGGGGATAGGTCAGCTCCCCCCCTTGAGCCAAGGAAGGCACGTCATCTGTGACGGCGCTTATGGCTGGCTCGACTGCTGGCGGGGCCTTGTGTTCTGGCGGGGCCTTGAATTCTGCTGGAATCTTTAACTCTGGCGGGGCCTTGGATTCTGCTGGAATCTTTAACTCTGGCGGGGCCTTGAATTCTGCTGGAATCTTTAACTCTGGCGGGGCCTTGGCTTCTGGTGAGGGCTTTAACTCTGCTAGAGGCTTTAACGCGGGCGCTGCCTTGGACTCTGCTGCAACCTGTGGCTCGGCTATGGCTCGCTCACCGGGCTGCTCTGTCTCCACTGCGGGGAACAGATCCGCCAGCAGGCTGTCCATGTAGTCCTGCACCACGCGGTCAACTTTCACCGGTTTATACGTCATGTGAATGTCAGGCGGCAATTATTTAATAGGGTTTGGCACTGCCTCAGGCAATAGCTTTTTAACTGACCTGTGGGCAGTGAGGCACACAGCTGCAACATCAGCAAAACCACCAGCCAATGCTGCGCGCGGGTGTGCCCTGCCCGCACCCCCATAAACAAAAAGGGGTCGAGACACGGCACTAGCCTCTGCCCCATGATGATGCTGTCTTTGGCAATATAATCCGAGTGCTCCCCCCCCTTAAATTCGACTTCAGATAAGGTCAAATCCAGCAACAGGCTGTCTAGGTATTGGCTCACCACGGCGTCTGACGTGTTATTCATGGCACTGGCTCTCACATCCTTGCGTGATTGAAGATCCCATCAGGCGGCACTGGCGGTTTTTAATAGGTTGCTTAACAGGTGGCGATAGACGCGCACACCGCGGCCATCTGGGTCGGTTTGCGAGGGCATTCTCCCCAATTCACTGGCGTCTCGGAAACGAGTATCCACCGGAATAGACTCGGCAAAAACTTGCTCACCATACAGCTCGCGGATTTTTTTAAGCGCATTTAATGAGGCGTGGGTGCGTCGATCATACAGAGTGGGAATGATGGTAAAGGGCAATTGCTTCTTAGTGGATTGCATCACCATGTTCAGGGTATGGGTCATGCGCTCTAGGCCCTTCACCGCTAGGTATTCTGTTTGCACCGGAATTAATAGTTTTTGCGCGGCCGCTAGGGCATTGATCATCAACACCCCTAATATAGGCGGTGTATCTATGATGACATACTGATATTGATCCCAGAGCGTGGCCAGTGACTTGGATATGACCAGACCCATGCCCCCCTGAGTGGCCACCTTGCGCTCTAGGGTAGCGAGGGCGGTACTGGCAGGAAATAAATCCACGCCCGGCTGGCAAGTGGGCACGATGATTTCCTTGGGGAGGTCTTCGGGTACCTTGCCTTGCTGCATGAATAAATCGTAGACACTGAGGCTTATGTCGTCCGGATCATATTTAAAATAGCTGGTTAATGAACCGTGGGGGTCTAAATCCACCATTAACACTTTGTGGCCCTGCTCTGCCAATAAGCCAGCCAGGCATACCGTGGAAGTGGTCTTGCCCACTCCTCCTTTTTGATTTGCTACGGCCCATACGTGCACAACTCACTCCTTGGCCCACCCTGTTCGCCGACACCAAGCGAATCAGGGGGCTGTCCTTATTGGTTAACACTCACTATGGCATTCAAAATACGTCACCAAGAGTAAAAGCAAGAAACGTGCAAATAATATTATTAATGTGAATACATAATATAAATGCTGCACTAAACATACATTTCTCTATTAAGACTTAGCAGACAAGTGCCTGTTCGTCACAATTTTAATGCGTTCCCGATGCAGCACCTGGCGATCTATTAAAAATAGCACCCGCCGATTGATGGCCCGCCCCTCTTCATCGTCGTTGGTGGCGACCGGCTGAAAAGGGCCGTAGGCCACCACCGCCAAACGCTGGGCGGCAATATTCTCCAATGCCAAAAACTGACCGATCACCGTTCCCTGGCGGGCGCTTAACAACCAAGGGTTGAGGTCATCTGCCCCTTGGTCACCGGCAAATACTTCGATGTTAATGGGATTACTAAAGCCCATAAATGATTTGGCCAACTTGACCAGTATTTGCGAGCCCTCATAACTAAGCTCTACCCCTTGGTCCATAAACAGGGAATCGGCGGGAACCTCCAGTTGCAGCCATTTCTCGTCCATGGTGAGATTAAACGGTTGGGCGTCAAGCAAAGGGTTAAGCGCCCCCTGCAATATTTCCAATATATCCCCAGGGGGTTCGGGCCGATCGCCCTCTTTGCTGGCAACTAGGGTCACATCCGAGGCTGGCGCTAGACCGGGAAAGATGGCGTCCAGTTGAAAGGGCATCAGTGATTTATTACTGCCATCAAACACCCCCACCAACGAATCGGCGATCTCATCAAATTTCTTGTTGTTGACGGTGGACATGGCATACATCACCACAAAAAATGCAAACAACAGCGTCATGAAGTCGGCATAAGACACCATCCAACGGTAAGGATGAACGGATTCTGGGCGATGATGGCGACGGGGCATGCTTGGCCTCCAGGCTTTATGTGGTCACGCTGTGGTTCAGGATCGTTTCAATATTTCATATCGATAGCGAATCGAGTTAGGGTGCTCCCCTTCGGCTATGGCCACTAACCCCTCGATGGTCAATTCGTTGTACAGGTATTCACTGCGTACTAAGTGTTTAAGCTTTTGTGCTAAGGGTAAGAAGATTAAATTAGCGCTGCCCAAGCCATAGAGGGTCGCCACGAAGGCGGTGGCGATGCCCGGGCCGATCTCACTGGGGTCGTTTAGGTTTCCCAATACTTGCATTAGACCCAGCACCGCGCCGATGATGCCGATGGTGGGGGCATAACCGCCCAGGCTGTCATAGACATGGGCCGATTGCATGCCCATGTCCTCCTGCTTATATAAATCCAGTTCTAGACTATTACGGATGGCACTGGGAGGCTGACCATCGGCCAACAGGTTGAGGCCCTTACGAGCAAACATGGAGTGCTCCACCTCGGCGATGTTTTCCAAACCGATTAAGCCTTCACGGCGAGCGGCGTGCCCCCATTGGCACAGGGTCTCCAACAAGTCGTGCAGGTTAAATCTGGGCGGCACAAATAACCAGCTAGTGCGAATCAAGGCATGTTTAATCACCAGCCAAGGAGACTGCACCATCAAGGCGGCAAAACTGCCACCGAAGACAATCATGGCCGCCGGTAGGTTCAGCAGGGTGGCAATTAAGCCCCCCTCTGCCATGTTGCCTAACACTATAGCGGCAACGCCTAAGGCAATGCCTGCCAAACTCAACCAATCCATGGAACCACCGTTGTCATTATTTTATACTTTCCCTTAACTTAGCCGCTTAATTTAGCCGCTTAATTTAGCCGCTCAGGCAGCCAGCGACGTGCTCACTACAATCCCACTTCTTTACTGAGCAAGGGGCCAATATCGTGCAATGGCAAGATGGCATTGGCCAGATTTGCCTTAGCGATGACCATGGGCATGCCATAAATCACACTGCTTTTTTCGTCCTGAGCCCAGATGGAGGAGCCGCTTTCCTTCATGAGCTTGGCTCCGTCTCGCCCGTCACTGCCCATGCCCGTTAAGATGACCCCCAACGCCTTGGCGGCAAAATGCTTGGCGGCCGAGGCAAAGGTTATGTCCACACAGGGGCGATAATTCACCCGCTCATCCCCCGCAAAAATTCTCACCCTGTTGCGATCTAGCATCATCTGCATGCCCCCTGGGGCGAGCAATGCCACTCCAGGTTTTATGATATCCCCATCTTCCGCCAGCTTGACCTTGATGCGGCACAGCTTATCCAGACGCTCGGCAAACGCCCCAGTAAAGGAGGCGGGCATATGTTGAATCAGCATGATGGGTTTAGGGAAGTTGGCGGGCAAACTGGTTAAGACCTTTTGCAAAGCCACCGGGCCGCCGGTGCTAGTGCCGATTAATACCACCTCTATCTTATGCAAGCGGGTATCATTTCTGGACGACGGCGGGCGACTAACGGGCCTTGCAGGCACAGCCTTGGCAACGGCGGGGCTAGTAGCCGCAGGTTTAGTAGCAGTCGGTTTAGTAGCAATCGGTTTAGTAACCATGGCTTTAGCCGAGGCCACGCTTGGACGGCTTACCCGATAGTCCTCAGGGCGGGCACTGCGATTGTAATACTTGGCCACATTTTTAATTTTGTCGGTGAGCAGGTCACGAATGTTGCTGCCGCCGTGTTGCAGGTCGCCAAAGTTCTTGGGTAAGAAATCCACCGCCCCCGCATCCAGAGCGTCGAGGGTGATGCGCGCACCGGCATAGGTTAACGATGAAAACATCAGCACCGGCGTGGGTTTTAAATTCATGATGTTGCGCAAGGCGGTGAGTCCATCCATCACCGGCATCTCATAATCCATGGTGATGACATCGGGGTTGAGGGCCTGATTTTTTTCGATGGCTTCACGACCGTTGCTGGCGAAACCCACTATTTTTATGTCACTAACCGGTTTGAGTATTTCGGCGATGCGTTTTTGAAAGAAGCCCGAATCATCCACCACCAAGACGTTTATGGCCATGCACACCTCCTTGTCAGCAAAGACAATTTATGCGGCCAAGTTTACCTTAGAAGCGTAATGATTGAGAATTCGGGGTACATCTAAAATGAGGGCGATACGGCCATCCCCCGTGATCGTTGCGCCCGCCATGCCGGGTGTACCTTGCAACATTTTGCCTAAAGGCTTAATCACCACCTCTTCTTGTCCCACCAGTTGGTCCACCACAAAGCCCACTCTTTGAGTGCCCACCGACACCACCACCACATGCCCTTCTGTCACATTCTCCTCGCTTTTCACATCTGTTGCGCCCTCCTCGCGTCCCGAGGAAACAATAGGGCAATCACTCACTAGCCAGCGTTTAAGGTGAAACAAGGGAACGGCCTTCTCGCGCACCACCACCACCTCCTGACCATCTACCACATTGGTCTTGGTAAGATCCAAATGGAATATTTCGTTGACGCTCACCAGCGGGAAAGCAAATGCCTGATGGGCCAGCGTCACCATCAGAGTAGGCATGATGGCCAGGGTCAATGGCACCTTAATTTGAATCTTAGTGCCCTTGCCAATTTCTGACTCGATATGAATGGTGCCGTTGAGCTGGTTAATCTTGGTTTTCACCACGTCCATGCCCACACCACGGCCCGATACTTCGCTGATCTCGGTCTTGGTAGAAAAACCTGGGGCAAAAATTAAATTAAACGATTCACTGTCGGTGAGCCTATCTGCCGCATCCTGATCCATGACCCCTTTTTCCACAGCAATGCGTTGCAGTGCTTTAGCGTCCATGCCCTTACCGTCGTCATAAATAGAGAGCAGGATATGGTCCCCCTCTTGTTCGGCACTCAAGACCACCGTGCCGTTTTTAGACTTGCCAACCGCCACACGCTCGTCCGGTTGCTCGATGCCGTGATCCACCGAATTTCTCACTAGGTGGACCAAGGGATCAGCCAAGGCCTCCACCAGATTCTTATCCAAATCTGTGTCCTCGCCACGCAATTGCAGGGTCACTTCTTTTTTAAGGTTACGGGCCAGGTCGCGCACCACCCGTGGGAAGCGACCAAATACCTTCTTGATGGGCTGCATGCGGGTCTTCATGACCGAGGTTTGCAGGTCACCCGTCACCACATCTAGGTTGGCCACCGCTTTGGCCATGGATTCGTCGCTACTCCTCAGGCCCAAACGCACCAGACGGTTGCGTACCAACACTAGCTCCCCCACCATGTTCATGATGTCATCTAGGCGCTTGGTATCCACTCGAACCGTGGCCTCTGCGGTGGGCACGGGGCCCTCCGCTTTTTTCGCCGCGGGGGCGGCGGCGCTTGGCTCTGGGGCTTTCGCTACTGGCGTGCTGGCTGCTGGGGTCGCGGCGGCCTTGGCAGCGGGTGCTGCTGGCGGCGCAGAAGCAGGAGCAGGAGCAGGAGCCGATGCGGCAGCCGCTGCCTCCTCCAGCTTGTCCGTGGGGCCCTTACCCTTACCGTGCAGCTTATCCAGTAAGTCTTCGAACTCTGATTCTGAAATATTTTCGCTGGTCTCGGCTGGAGCTGCTGGCGCAGCGGCGGCCTGAGGTTCTACCGCAGCCTGAGGCTCTACCGCAGCCTGAGGTTCTGCACTCGCCTGAGGGGTGCTGGCGGGCGCTGATTCGATCACGCCGGCCTGACTGCCAGGCCCTTTGCCCGAACCGTGAAGCTGATCGAGCAAGGCATCAAATTCGTCTTCGGTTATCTCGTCTGAGTCATTAGCGGTTGGTATCGCGGCTGGCTCTGGCGCGGCGGCTTCTGGTGTTACCGCTTCTTCCTCCGTTACGGCAGGTTCTTGCAGTGCATCCAGTAGCCCTTCAAATTCATCGTCGGTGATGTCTCCCTCGGCAGATGGCTCAGGGGGGGCAGCTACGGGTGTACTACCGACATCGGCAGGCACATCTGCGGCGGGGGCGGCTACGGGTGTACTACCGGCATCGGCAGACACATCTGCGGCGGGGGTGCTATCAACAGGGGCAGCAGGTGCGGCCACTTCATCGGCGCTTTCTGGCTTGGAAAAGCGGCTTAAATCGGCAATCAAGGCCGCATCGGCAGGCTCGGGTTCCTGACCCGCGCGCACGCATTCAAACATCTCACCCACGGTATCCAGCGATCGTAACACCACATCCATTAATTCTGGGGTGACGCGGCGCTGGCCGTTACGCAATATATCGAACACATTTTCGGCCACGTGGCAGCAGTCCACGAGGGCGTTGAGTTGTAAGAAACCCGCCCCCCCCTTAACGGTATGAAAACCACGAAAGATGGTATTCAGCAGATCATTGTCTTGCGGGCTGTTCTCCAGCTCGACCAGTTGCTCAGAAAGCAGCTCTATAATCTCGCCCGCTTCCACCAAGAAGTCCTGAAGAATCTCATCATCCGAATCTATGCTCATCCTGTTTCCCCTTTAAAAATCGAGGAGGGCGTCTTGTTATGAGCCGCCATCGATTTTAAAACCCTTATCATGCGCTTAGACTCCATTTAAAAACCCAGACTCGAGAGTAAATCGTCGACATCATCCTGGTTGGAGGCAACATCCTCTTCTTCATCGGCATTTATCTGCGGGCCCACCCCTTTAGTGAGGTCATCCTCTTCCTGCTCAACCTTAATTTCACCGTGCTGCATGCCGGTGAGTTGATCCACGTGCCCCGCCATGGCCACTAAATTAACCAAGCGCGCTTCCACGTCTGTGACCATAGTGGTGACTTTTTGAATCACCTGTCCGGTTAAATCTTGAAAGTCTTGGGCCAATAGAATGTCGTTTAAATTCTGATTCAGCTTACGGGTGTTGCTGTCGGTGACATTTAAAAAATGGCTGATATGTTTGCATAGGTCTCGAAACTCAGACGGGGTTAACTCTTTGCCCAAGAAGCGTTTCCACTGCTGCTGAATTTCACCCGATTCATCTAGGATGTCCCTCGCCAACGGCAGGCTTTCTTCTACCTTGTCCATGGTTTTGTTGGCGGCCTTGGCGGTCATGTCCACCACATAGGCGAGACCGTCGTTAGCCTCATCGATGTCCGAGCCGGCACCCTGCACATTGGAATCTAACTTGAATTTTTTAATGGACTCGTGCAGCGCTCGGGTGAGTTGCCCTATCTCCTGATAAAGGTTTTCATCCCGAACTTTTTGCAGATCTTGAATTAAACCCACCGCCCCTGCTAGATCATTTTTTTCCAGGCGGGCCATTAAATCTTTGGCTTTATCTGAGAATAATTTCTCAAACTCATTGCCTGGGTTTTCTAACTCCAGTGTTGTCATAGGAATATCCTGTCACCTTTGACCTAACCCAACCGATGATTAGTCAAAAAACCAATGCCTGAACGAGAAATGAATAGGCCAGTGTATTAACCCGCTCGTTCAAATATTTTATCGATTTTTTCCTTTAGTACCGCGGCGGTAAACGGCTTAATAACGTAGCCGTTCACGCCCGCCTGGGCCGCCGCTACTATTTGGTCGCGTTTAGCCTCTGCGGTGACCATCAGTACTGGTAAGTCTTTTAGGCGCTCGTCTTCACGCACATGTTTTAGCAGTTCGATGCCCGTCATGCCCGGCATATTCCAATCGGTCACAAGGAAGTCGAAGTTGCCACTTTGCAACATGGGTAAAGCCGTATTGCCATCATCTGCCTCCGAGGTATTGGTAAAGCCCAAATCCCGCAATAGGTTTTTGATGATGCGCCTCATGGTAGAGAAATCGTCCACAACGAGAATTTTCATATTTTTATCCAAAGCTACCTCCCAGTGCCTCGGTTCGACCTTAATGCCTAATTCTCAGTCTAGTCACTGTTAAGCAGTAAGCCAGCATTGAACTATCAGTAATGGGGAAATAATTAAATTGACTAAAAAAGAAGGAGCGTCTAGTGGCCTGCTAGCATAACGTAAGCTCAGCTTCGAAGTTGCAGCCACACTATTCATACTATTCATACTATTAAGAGAGGGCTAAGTTTGCTTTTCGGTCCACTCACTAAGACGGGCGCGCAGTCGATGAGCCGCCTGGCTGTGTATTTGGCTCACCCGAGATTCACTCACCTCGAGCACAGCGCCTATTTCTTTGAGGTTAAGTTCTTCATCGTAATACAGGGCCAACACCAGTTGCTCCCGTTCTGGCAGGGTGGCAATGGCACGGGCAAGATGTTGGCGAAAATGATCGCTCTGCAAGCCCGCTAGGGGGCCGTCGCCGCCTCCGGTGATACCCCCT
The DNA here is from genome assembly GCA_913054445.1 of uncultured Bermanella sp. Lineage (GTDB taxonomy): Bacteria > Pseudomonadota > Gammaproteobacteria > Pseudomonadales > Oceanobacteraceae > Bermanella. The sequence continues at coordinate 5,350 of CAJXIK010000016.1, read as the reverse complement.
TCACGATCCCCCTGCTGGGCCAGCAGTTCTTCAAAACTAAACAGGCGCGAGCCCATGCCATCTTGCAGTTGATGATGGTATTGCTCTAGAGACATGTCCAGTGCCTTGGCCACCTCACTGTCTTTGGCATCGCAGCCGGTTTCGCTTTCCACGAAACGAATGGCCTCGGCGATGCGCCGACTGTTACGGTGCACACTGCGTGGGGCCCAATCGCCCTTGCGAATCTCATCTAGCATGGCACCCCGAATGCGAATGCCCGCATAGGTTTCGAAGCTGGCCCCCTTGCTGGGTTCGTACTTACGCGCCGCCTCCATGAGGCCAATCATGCCTGACTGAATAAGGTCATCCACCTGCACACTGGCGGGCAAGCGCCCCTTTAGGTGATGACCGATGCGTTTCACCAATACCGCGTGCTGCTCGATGAGCGCATCGTAATTTGGCTCTTGCTCACTGTACAAGGCGGCCCCTCCAATCACGGCATAGATTTGCGCCAATAAAACAACTCGCTATCACTCCTCACGCTCGGCGTTGAGCAATAAATTTTCCACAAAAAATTCCAGATTACCCCGTGGGGAGCTGGGTAAGGGCCATTCGTCTACTTTTTTCGCCAAAGACTTAAACGCCAGCGCCGCCTTGGACCTAGGGTAGGCTTCCACTACCGCCCGCTGGCGTTGCACCGCCCGCTTCAGGGAATCATCGAAGGGAATACAGCCCACATATTGCAACGCCACATCTAAAAAACGGTCGGTGACCTTGGTCATCTTGGCAAATAAGTTATGGCCGTCTTGACTGCTCTTCACCATGTTGGCCAACACCCTAAAACGAAACAGGCCGTGATCGCGATTTAATAATTTTATTAGGCCGTAGGCATCTGTGATGCTGGTGGGTTCGTCGGTGACGACGATCATCACCTCTTGACTGGCTTTGACGAAACTCACCACCGCGTCCCCGATACCGGCGGCGGTATCCACCACGAGAATATCCAGTTGCTCACTGATAGAGCTGAACGCACGAATCAAGCCCGCGTGCTCCACCGGCTCTAGGGTGGCCATGGCTTGGGTGCCCGAGGCAGCAGGAATGATGCGGATGCCGCCGGGGCCATTGACCATGACCTCCTGCAGGGAAATTTCCCCGCTCAATACATTGCTGATGTTGTTCTTAGCGTGAATGCCCAACAGGATATCTATGTTGGCGAGGCCCAGATCGGCGTCCAGCACCACCACCTTGCGACCCAGTTCGGCCAGGGCGATGCTCATGTTCACCGACACGTTGCTCTTGCCCACCCCGCCCTTGCCGCCGGTCACGGCTATTACTTGTACTGGATGCATGTTTCCACCTTACGTTTTAATCGACGTTATTATTATTGAGACGCGGGCTAGCACGTTGCAACTTACCAAGCCCCAGCTGCCAAGCCGCTGCCATAGGCCATCTGCTGTTCTTGTTTGGCCACCTGCACCACCCGCTTCACCAAACCCTTGGCACTGGCACGCTGAAAATCATCGGGTATGCGCTGGCCATCTGTGATGTACGACAAGGGTAAGTCGCTCTCTAGCAACACGCTGATGGCGTCCCCGAGGCTGCTGGCCTCATCGAGTTTGCTCAGGACACAACCGGTTAACTGCGCGGCCTTATAGTTATGATAGACCTTACGCAGCACTCTGCTATTGCTGGTGGCCGGTAGGGTCAACAGGGTATTGATGCGCCCCTTTAACTGCGCCAGCTGCTGTAGCTGATAATCCAACATGGGGTGCTCGGGGCTAAGACCGGCGGTGTCGATCAACACGAGATCACACTCTTGCAGGGTTTCGATGCAGCTCAGCACACTGTGATCCTGGTCGGCCACCAACATTTGCACCCCTAAGATTTGCCCTAGGGTGCGCAGCTGATCATGGGCCGCCAGACGGTAGTTATCCATGGTAATCAAGCCCACCTTTGCGCCCTCATGTTCTAGGGTAAAACGCACCGCCATCTTGGCGATGGTGGTGGTCTTACCTGCGCCAGTGGGCCCCACTAAGGCAAATATGCCACCCTCCTCAAGTGGGTCGCTGGGGCTCATGTGAAGATGGGCGCTCAGTTCTTGCAAGCAGGCTTGCCAGGCGGCCCTTTCATCTTGCTGGCTGGCAAGCTTGCCCAGTAACTGGTAGATCAGCCATTCTTCAAAACCCATGCTCTCTAAGCGCCCCCATAACTTGGCCTGTAAGGCATTGCTGGGGCTGTATTTTTTCCAGACAAAACTGCTGGGTTGCGACGCGTGCAGCAGCGACGACTGAGTGCTGGCCTTGAGCATCTCGGTGAGGTCGTGCAGCTCGGTGCGCACCTCGGCTATTAGTTTTTGATTAACCTCGGGCACTGGGGCTGGAGCTTGGGCCACCGTTTGCGCCTTGGGAGGCGTAATGTCCAGCTGGCCCATCACACCGTCTTGACGCTGCTGCTTAATGTGCTGTAAAGCCTGTTGTAAATCGGCCTTATCGTGCCCTTGCGGCAAGGCCACAGGAGCCACCGCAGGCTGTTCAATTGTTGGCTCTGGGCGCACCTGGACAGGAGGGGTTTTATCGTGTTTTTTTACGGACTCTAGCTTATCTTGCTGGCGTAACTGTTCTTCCACATCTTGACGGTCTTGCTGGCTCAAAAAGGGCCAAGGGTTTTGCGGTTTCTTGCTGGTGGGCCGAGCGGCCGCTGGCTTCTTTAATTTATCCAGTTCATCAGACAAAAACGACTTAGGGGCGGGTACTCGCGGCGCAGGTTGCACAACATCGATGGCGGGCAGCGCTTGCTCGGCATCGCCGTCATGGGGCGGCACCATCTTATGCGCACTGACCGGCTGGTAGTTTTGGGCGACAATAATTTCCACCCCGCCACTGACCCTGTGGTTAGATAAAATCACCGCATCCGGCCCCATTTCGTCGCGCACGGTTTTTAATGCTTTTTGCATGCTGGTGGCGGTAAAACGCTTTACTTTCATGACTGGCCTCCAGGGTTTGATGTAATATTTTTCATGGTATTGAATGCCTACTGCACGTTACGCGCCGATGGTGGCGGCGATGGTGATCTGCTTGTTATCGGGAATTTCCTGATACGACAACACGTGCAGGTTATCCATCAACGAGCGTACAAAGTTGGCCAGCACCGGACGCAAGATATTGCTCACCAACAGCACCGCCGGGTTACCCGCCATCTCCTGATTGCGGGTGGCTTCCAGCAGTGACTGCTGCAATCGTTCTGTCATGGTGGGCTCTAAGATCATGTTATCGCTGGCACCGGTTTGCTGTTTGCTTTGCTGTACTGTCTTGAGCAATAACTGTTCCAAGGAAGGCTCTAGGGTGATCACCGACAGATCGTCCACGTTGCCATAGATGCTCTGCACGATGAGGCGCTTCAGCACCCGCCGCACCATGACGATTAAGGCGGCGGTATCTTGACTGTCTACCTGGGTATTCGCCAAGGCCTCGGCGATGCTGCGAATATCTCGCACCGGCACCCCTTCGCGCAGCAGGCTTTGTAAGACCGCCAGCATCTGGCTGAGATTGAGGGTGTTGGGCACCAGTTCTTCCGCCAACTTGGGCGATAACTTGGCCAGTCTATCCAGCATCTGCTGTACCTCTTCGTGGCCGATGAGTTCGCTGGCGTGTTTTTGTAACAGTTGATTCAAGTGGGTGGCCACCACCGTGCTGGCATCCACCACGGTAAAGCCTAGGGTTTGCGCCTGATCTTTCCTGCCTGGGTCTATCCACACCGCCTCAAGGCCGAAGGCCGGGTCTATGGTGGCGATGCCGTCTAGCTTGCCAAAGACTTGGCCGGGGTTGATGGCCATGTCTTTATCCGGTTCGATCTCGGCCTCGGCGATGCTGACCCCCATGAGCTGAATGCGGTAGGCGTTGGGCAATAGGTCGAGGTTGTCGCGGATGTGTACGCTGGGAATTAAGAAGCCCAGCTCCTGGGAAAGCTTACGCCGAATGCCTTTAATGCGGCTCAGCAGCTGCCCCCCTTGACCCTTGTCCACCAAGGGAATCAAGCGATAGCCCACCTCGAGGCCGATGATGTCGACGTTCTCCACATCGTCCCAGTCCACTTCTTTGCTTTCGGCCGCAGGCAATGCTGGCACCGCCTGCCCCGGCACAGCAGGTGCTCCCGCTTTTTGCGCGGCCTGACGGGCACTGCCGGCTACCCCCTCCTCCACCACTTGGGGTTGATTGTTCGTTCTGTATATCCAGTAGGCCGCCCCGGCGGAACAGGCACCTAGCCCCAGAAACGCCACATGGGGCATGCCCGGAATAAGGCCCATTAAGATGAGCACCCCCCCCGCCACCGCCAACGAGCGGCTGGTATTAAACATTTGACTAAAAATCTGGCTGCCCATGTTCTCTTTGTTGTTGTTGCGGGTCACGATGATGGCGGTGGCGGTGGACAGCAGCAGGCTGGGGATTTGCGCCACGAGGCCGTCCCCTATGGTGAGCAAGGCATACACTTCGGTGGCGCGGGATAAATCCAGGTCGTGCTGCACCATACCGATGGCCAAGCCCCCCAATATATTGATGATGAGAATCAGCATGCCCGCCACCGCATCCCCTTTTACAAATTTACTGGCACCGTCCATGGAACCGTAAAAGTCGGCCTCGTTGGCCACATCGCCACGGCGCTCTTTGGCTTGGTCGGCATCGATTAAACCGGCGTTTAAGTCGGCATCTATGGCCATCTGCTTGCCCGGCATGGCATCCAAGGTAAAACGCGCGCTGACCTCGGATACACGCCCCGCACCCTTAGTCACCACCACAAAGTTGATGATCATCAGGATCAGGAACACCACTAGGCCCACGGCATAATTGCCCCCCACCAGCACCTCGCCGAAGGCTTCTATTACCTTACCTGCCGCCGCGCCTCCCTCATGACCCTCTAACAACACCACGCGAGTGGAGGCCACATTCAGAGCCAAACGCAGTAGCGTCGCCACCAGCAAGACACTGGGGAAGATGGCAAAATCGAGGGGGCGCGCGGCATAGATGCTCACCATCAAGACGACGATGGCCAGAGCAATGTTAAAGGTAAAGAAGATGTCCAGCAGCAGGGTGGGCACTGGCAGCGTCATCATGCCCAGCATGAGCATGAGCATGAACGGCACGCCCAGATTACCCCGCGCTAAGCCGCGAGTTTGCTGGAATAGTTGATTTAAGATATTCGCCGAGGGCAACGAAATTTTACCAGCAGCCATGACCTACTCCTCACACAGCAGAATTACCGACACATAAATTGACGCTGTAGGGGGCATTGCAAAGAGAAGGCCAAACGGGGGGCTCTACTCGGGTAGGAGGGCAGCCCCTGCCCGATAAAGGCAGGTCGGCCACGGGGTGGCCTC
>CAJXIK010000015.1 GCA_913054445.1 uncultured Bermanella sp. | reverse complement strand
AGGTTAATAAGGTTAATTGAAAATTTAGCCAGCGCTATTTCAGGCTGGCGGAATGCCAATCTAGCTGGCTTACAATATAGCGGCCTTGATTCGGGTGTAATCGGCGGCTGCTAGGCGCGGGCCAAACTTAGACACCACCTCCGAGCTGATCTTACTGGCGAGCTGACCTGCCACCTGCCAGCTCTTGCCCGTGGTAATGGCGTACATGAAGGCACCCGCGAAGTTATCGCCGGCACCGTTACTGTCCAGCGCAGTGACAGCATGGGGGGCGATGTTGATTTCATGCTCGCCGTCAAACAACAACGCACCCTTGTCGCCGAGGGTAATGGCAAAAGACTTAGCGATGGTTTTTAGCTTGGCCTTGGCCACTGCAAAATCGGTGGTGTCGGCAAACAACAGGGCCTCTTCTTCGTTGCAGAATAATAAGTCCACGCCGTCGCCTATCATCTCGCTTAGGCCATCTTTGAAGAACTGCACCATGGCCGGATCGGAGAAGGTCATGGCGGTTTTTACCGCGTTTTCTTCGGCAATTTTCTTACAGGCAATGGCGGCGGCACGGGCCGGGTCGCTGCTCACTAAATAGCCTTCTATGTAAAGGTATTCGCTGTCCTTGAGCGCCTGCTGGTCAATCTGTTGCTGACCGAGGTTGGCGGTGATGCCCAAAAAAGTATTCATGGTACGTTCGGCGTCGGGGGTGACCATGACCAGGCACTTACCGGTGACGCCTGCCGGACGATTAGGGCCGAGATTAGTGTCTATGCCAGCTGCGACAAGATCTTTCACGTAGAAATCACCGCTCTCATCGTTGGCCACATTGCAGCTGTAAAATGTCTTGGCTCCCAAATATTGCGCGGCAAAAATGGTGTTGGCTGCAGAGCCACCCCCGGCGCGTTTCTTCAAACCAAACTGCTCTTTTAATACCTTTAGCAGGCTGTGCTGCTGATCTTCTTCGATGAGGGTCATCATGCCCTTCTCGATGCCGTTGGCGGCAAAGAAGTCGTCGCTTACTTCGAATTCTTTATCAACCAGTGCGTTACCTATGCCGTAGATTTGATACTTAGCCATGGGTCGTCCCTATATGAGTGTTAATGGTGAACGGAGTTTAGCAGAAATTAATTGCAGGCGGACTCCACAGATTGAACCCTGTGCTGTTAGCATTATATCTGAGCAGGCTGGTAAGTTGAGTGCCGAGTCATATATTCGGTATACTGCGGGCATGAAAAAAGTCGTACGTTCAAAGACCCGAGTGGCCATGAGTTGGTTGCTGAAGTTATCACTAGTGGGGGTGGTGATCTTGGCCGTGCTCATGGCCTACCTAGATGCCAAGGTGCGCGATAAATTTGAGGGTAAGCGCTGGGCGCTGCCCGCGAAAGTATTTGCCCGCCCCCTAGAGATGTACCCAGGCCTAGCCCTCAAACCCCAGCACCTGCAACAAGAGCTAGAGCAAATTGGTTATCAGCGGGTGCCCAATGTGCGCACGCCGGGTCAATATATGATCGACGGCAACGAGATGGATATTTATCGCCGCTATTTTTCCTTGTTCGATGGTGCAGAGCGCGCCGCCCGCATTCACATACGCTTTAGCGGCAACAGCATCGACGGCCTGTGGCTGGATGGCGAGCCGGTGGATATCGCTCGCCTCGAGCCGCTATTAATTGGTGGCATCTACCCCAAACACAACGAAGATCGTCAGCTCATACAATTAAGTGACGCCCCCGATTTACTGGTGCAGACGCTGGTGGCGGTGGAAGACAGGGACTTCTACCAACACGTTGGCATCAGCCCCAAAGGCATTGCCCGCGCCATGGCGGTGAACGTGCAGGCAGGCGGCCTCGTGCAGGGAGGCTCTACCCTCACGCAGCAGCTGGTTAAAAATTTCTTCCTCACCCGCGAACGCTCCCTGCAACGCAAAATCACCGAGGCACTCATGTCCCTGCTGGTGGAACTCCACTACGACAAGAACGAAATTTTAGAAGCCTACCTCAACGAAGTGTACCTCGGGCAGAGCGGTCGTCGTGCGGTGCATGGCTTTGGTTTGGGCGCGCAATTTTATTTTGGCAAACACATCAGCCAGCTCAGTGCCCCCGAAATTGCCATTTTGGTGGGCATGGTAAAAGGCCCCAGCCTGTACAACCCAAAGCGTAAAGCCAAAAATGCCCTAGCCCGCCGCAACCTAGTGTTAGGGATTATGTTGGAGCAAGGCTTGATCAGCCGCTACCAGCACATGATGTGGAGCAAGCGTGGCTTGCAGGTGGTGCAATACAGCCAATATCAAAGCGTGGAATACCCAGCTTTCTTAGACCTAGTGCGCAGGCAGTTGCGCAGCGATTATGAGGATCAGGACCTCACCAGCGAAGGCTTGCGCATCTACACCAGTCTTAACCCGGTGATTCAACGCAGCGCCGAGCAAGCGGTGAGCAAACGCTTAACGCAGATAGAAAGCGGCTATGGGCTGGCGAAAAAATCTTTGCAGGGGGCGATGGTGGTGGTGAGCCATGAAAGCGGTGAGGTGGAGGCATTAGTGGGGGATCGCAACCCTAGATACTTTGGTTTTAATCGGGCCCTCGATGCTCGGCGTTCCATCGGTTCTCTGGCGAAACCGGCGGTGTATTTAACGGCACTAAGGAGCCAGCGTTTCCATCTCATCAGCCCGCTGGACGATGGCCCCATAAAAGTGGCGGGCGGCAACGGCCAAGTGTGGCAGCCAAAAAATTACGATAAAAAAAGTCATGGCGTGCAGCCTCTGTACTTGGCCATGGCCAAATCTTTGAATCAAGCCACCGCCCGCTTGGGATTAACCGTGGGCTTAAACAACGTGGTGCAAACGTTTAAGGATCTAGGTGTTCAACGCAACCTGCCCGCTTACCCATCCATAGTGTTGGGGGCCTTCGAGATGACGCCGTTTAACGTGGCGCAGATGTATCAGACCATCGCCACCTCGGGTTTCCAGACGCCGCTCAAAGCCATCCGTGGGGTAACCACCGCCGAGGGCGAACTGTTGAGCCGTTACGGTTACGCGGTTAAAAAAACCATCAAGACCGAACCTATTTATCTGCTGCAAAAAATCATGCAAAAAGTGGTGGAGCTGGGCACCGCCCGTCACCTAAATAGCCAGTTTGATGCAACACTCAACTTGGCGGGCAAGACCGGCACCAGTGACAGCCAGCGTGACAGTTGGTTTGCCGGCTTCAGCGGCGACAAGCTGGCGGTGGTGTGGGTGGGGCGAGACAACAATAAGAGCATGCCCATCACAGGTGCCAGTGGCGCGCTGCGTATCTGGGCGCAAACCTTTAAAGACCTCCCCTTAAAGCCTTTGTATCCCTTATCGACTCCTAACATCGAAGAGCATTGGGTGAGCGTGCGCCATAATGCGTTAAGTGCCGAGGGCTGCGCCGGGGTGGAAAAACTGCCCTTCATTAAGGGGCAGTTGCCCACTCAGAGCCGTCGCTGTGCAGCAGCAGATACGGCACCGGATGAGTTAAAAAGTTGGTGGAATCGAGTGTTTAGTCAATGAAAAAACGAGTCATAATTATCGCGGCGTTAAGCGGCCTATTGCTATTAAACGCCTGTGCCCCCGCCAGCTTTCAGCGCGAGGTACTCCGCAGTAAATCCACTTTGGCCTTGCTGCCCAGTTGGTATCATGAAGAGGTGGGCTACCAACTGGCGGGAGGCAATCACTACCCAGGTAATCAGGCCCTGGCCAACTTGTTGCGGCAGGCCGATGGCGCATTTATGCAGGCGGATTTAGCACGCTGCCAAATACTTTTAGAGCGGGCTCAGCGCATCGCCAGCCGTGATGCCAGCGTCTATGTGCGCTTGAGTTACGTTTATTGGGTGCTGCATAAAACCGCGCAGGCCGAGCAGATGGCCCTGCGGGCGTTGGCGTTGGTGGCGGCTGATGCGCAGGCTAAATTAGAGGTGGCGCGTCTGCTGGCGGCTATTGAGGCTGGCCATTATTGATAGGCGTTCACCTATCTTGCTATTTTTTTTTCTTTTTCTTAGGCTCACGAATCACCCGAGTATTACTATAGCGGTCGTGCCAGCTTAAGCCGTCTTTATCGAACCACACCCAAAAATAGCCCAATCCACACAATAAAAAAGACGCCAACGAAACTAAGAAGCGCACTAGGCATTGCATGAGAGTGAGCGGCCCTGGGTTGTCATTTAACAAACGCAAGCGCCAGGCGCGCATGCCCAGGGTCTGGCCACCGCGTCGCCAGAAGTGGGTATTAAACCAAAACAAAACAATGAACATGGCGCTGGGCAAAAACGGATTATGTTGCGCCACATGCTCGCCGTCGTTGATGGCCACAAAGAGGATGCCCAGCACAAACCACATGCCCAGCACCAGTAGGGCGTCGTATGTTAAGGCGGCCAGTCTCACCAGCGGGCCTGCGTTTGTCACCTGAATGCTCGTGTCTGCTGCGGTCGAATTCTTCATTATTGCTCGAAAAACGTAAGGTACAAGGGCGCACATTATACAGAAATTAGCATTCGGGCAGGGGAATTTATTCTCTGGCTAGGCGCTGGCTGGTTCCGAATGTGACCGCCCAGTCCAAGGCCTTCTGCACCGCTAGGCTCAGTATCACCACCACAGGCATCATGGCCACGGTGGCAAGGGCGTCCAAAGATTGAAAGCCTATAATGCCCATGCCCCAGCAGATGAGCACCCATTGAATGATGTACATAGAGGTGACCCGTTCGCTGCAGTAATAGAGTAGATCAATTCCCCAATGGGTCATGCCAGATTTCACTATCTGTTGGATTATCCATAATAACGCTAGGTTGATACCCAGCAAGTAGATGACGCCGCCAGGACCTAAATGAAAGAAATTGCCAAAGTGGTAATCGAAGTTCAGGTAACACAGGCCGCCGCCAACGATCAGGGTCAGGGCACTGGCCCAGGGTAAGCTTTTATATAACGAGGCCGGATTGCCACCTTGTTCCTTGATTATGATACCCATGAACATGCCAAATAAAATGAAGGATATCCAAGGGAATACCGGGAAATAGATCTGATAGCTGGCGCTGAAAAATAAATCGCTGAGGTAATCCAACCCTTCGATGCCGGGGCGATAGCCACTCACTTCTCTTGACACAGACAGTATAGTGACGGCGAGCAACAAGATTAAATATTTGTTTCTGATGTAATGTCGAATCAAGGCTAACAAGAATAACGAGACACCGGCCAGCTGCAATATATCACCGGTCAATGTGAGGTATAGCAGCTGTGAGAAGTTAAGTGGTGCGCTCCAACCATAGGCCTCAATGAACGCCTGTGGCATTGTGCCAAATACGCTGATGGGTACTACAAATTTTAGTAGGTTCATGCCAAAAGCGAAGGTTAAAATCAACACACCGCGTTTTAAGGCGCTACCTAGGCTTTGTCGCTGCGAGAGCATGAACGACATGCCCATTATTAATAAGAAGGATGGCGTACCCTTACCGATGAAATGTATCGCATAACCAAGTAGGGATTCACTCTGGGTGGTCTTGTCTGCGTACATCCACAGGGTATGCACGAGCATCATTAGAAAAACTGCCAAGCCTCGGCCAAAGTCCAAGGCCGCTAGGCGGGGTGTGGTTGGGTTCATGCAGTTGATCCTGTGAAAGTTAAAGGTTGAGTCTTAAAGGCTTGTATTTAATATTTGCAGTCGTTGTCGCCAGTTAAGGCGTGCGCAGCTGCCGCAAATATCATTAGGATCCAGCAAGTAATGCTTACAACAGGCTTTGCGCGCTAGTGTGAGCGTGTCTGCTTTATTCTCGAGTTCTATGCTGACGAGTCGACTCATGGCTTGGCCTTTGCGATCCATGAGCCCTAGTTGCGCACACCATGCATTTCCCAGTGAGATAAGTTGCGGGTGTTGCCATTGAGGGTTTTCCTTCATCAGCGCCAGTAAGGCGTGCATCACGCAATCTGCCATGAGGCCATAGCTGTTGGCCTTGTTTATTTTTACGAGGGCACTCAAATCGGCGTAGAGGCTATCTATTAACTCTCTCAAGGGAGCCGCAATGGCGGCTAATAAACTCCTTGACGAGGGCGAATGTTCGTTCGCGGAGGAAAAGGCCGAGGGGCCCAGCCCATAACCCATCACTACTCCATCCTGAATACATTGGCGCACCGACCTTACATCGATGTGGTGGTGACTGATGTGGGCAGCACAGATGCTTAAATAAATGGCTTGCCAGGTGATAAGCGTCCACACCCTAGTGGCCCAATAGTCAGGCCCGGCAAGGGGCTGGGCCTGACGCCAATGATCTAACAATTGTTGCAGCTGGGGCCGGTTATCCTGAGCAGTTATCACCTGTAGTGGTGTAATGCGACGGTATATTAAGCTGCCATGTAGGGATTGACTCTGGCTGGAAAATAAGCCGTGCGAGACATCCTGACACCGCCGGGCGGGATCTATGTGCATGGCGTTACACTATCTCCATGCCGGTTTCATTTGCCAGACTTGCTTGCGGCGCGGGCCGAAATTTTGCGATGGGGTTACGCAAGGTACCGGCAAATTTAAGACTATTGGCGGGATCGCTTAGATCCACCATTTGCTTGTTGTTATTTAGCTGTAGGCGATTGAGGCACGAATGGGCAAAGTCCTCGGAAAACAGATCATGTTGCTCGAAGCGTTTCGCAAGCCCAGGCTGATCTTGCTGGTAGCGAATAATGCATCGCGCCACGAGCTGCCAAAATGATTGCTGTGAATACTGAGCGTGCTCATGAAGAATGTGGGCCAGATAACGAAAGAAATTATCAAATACGTCGGTAAAGAAACTCAGAGTTTCCAGCTCACTAGGCATCTCGATAGCGATGCGGCGTACATTTTCGGGCAGATCTTGCGAAGAATTCAACAAGCAAATTTCTTCTCCAATATCCTTCATTAATACCGCCACCGGAGTGTTTTGCTCCATGACTAAAATCAGATTTTCACCGTGGGGCATAAAGACGAGTTTATGTCGGTAAAAACACTGCAACAAGGGGGTGAGATAGGCATCAAAATATTGCGTCAACCAGGCATCTGTGGTCTTGCCGGAACTGGCAATCAGCTCGCATACTAGAGCATCTCCTCGCGTGTCCACATGCAGCAGCGAGGCCATAGTCATTATTTTTTGCTGGGGCTGTAAACGCTGTAGCGGGTTTTCTCGCCATAGGGCTGCCAGCATCTTTTTATAGGGGCTGTCCTTCACCTGCTCGTTTTCATAATAGGGGTTGGAGTAACCCACTGCGGCCACCTCACGCAGAATAGAGAATCCCTTCTGTTGTAAGTAATTATCTTCGCTCACCAGTTGTTGTAACCAATCATTGATGGCTGGCGTGGTGCGCATATAGTAGGAAGATAAGCCCCGCATGAAGCCCATATTTAAAATAGATAGGGCGGTCTTCACATAGCGTTTGTGGGGCTGGCTAATATTAAAAAAGGTACGGATGGACTGTTGCGCCAAATACGCATCATCACCGTACCCTAGGCAAATTAAATCTTGGGCGGCGATGTCGGGAGCGTAGATGTGTGCCAGCTTGTTAAACCACTGCCAGGGATGCACTGGCATCAATAAATAGTCGTCGGCGTCTGCGCCGCGTTGCTGAATGGTTTGTTTGAATGCGGCGCGGGTGGTGGCATCCAGCTCTTCATTTATTAGCGTTTGGTAATCAAGGTCTTGAGCACAGGAAAATTGCGCTCGACGTTTGTGGGCAGCCAACCAGATTAAACTAATGGGGGCTCCTGCTTCGGGTGCATAGGCGCGAAAATCTGCGGCACCAAAACCGATACGGCCGTTGTTGGCGATGAAGGCAGGATGACCCTCGGTCATGGCCGCTTCTACGGTTTGATAGTCGGCTCGGCTTAGCTGTTTGCAGCTGAGGCTGTCTTTGTGGTGCTTGTAGGCGCTGCTGCACAGCGTGCTGCTGATCTCTTCTAGGTAAGTTGGCAGCATATCAACATCGATCTGTAATTCTTTTTGGAATTCTATGATGAAGCGAACGGCGTCCAGTTTAGTGGTTTTTCCTTGTGAAAACTTTTCAATGGAGTCGGTTGCTATGTGCCAATGATTAAGCGCTAGGAGTTGTGCGTTAAAACTGTATTCTATGTGCTGGCCCTCTGTGGTTAAGCGGTATCGATTAACCCCTTCATTATTGGTTAGAGAAGATGGCGCAAGCAGTCGTTCATGGCAAAACTCGCTAAGTTGCTTGCGCACCAGTAAGCGGTTCACCTTGGCCCATATTTCCTCGTTAATAGACTCTACCGCTAATTGAGGTTGATTATTTATGTGAGCTTCGGTGCTGCGTTGATATATATCGGTATGGGCCAGAACATCGCTCTGCTGGATACGCTGCTGCCGTGCAATAGCTTGTCGAAATTGCAGTTTACTGCAGGTTGCCAGGTAGGCTTGTTTGTCTGGCAATTTAATTTCTTTACTATGAATAAAGCCCAGCTGCTTGTTCAGGCGATGAATTTTACTGTTTTCATGATCGGGTTCCACGAGGATGCGTTTGGCTTCCAGCTTTTCGAAAATGAATTCCATGATCGTCATAAACACACAGTAACTGAATTGGGCTATGGGTTTGAGTGGGGGGGCCATGAGGATGTGCATTCCTAAGTCACCGTCCTCGACTTCTATATGCTGGGCTATGGCTTCATTTTTTGCTTGGTAAACCTCCAGTAGAAAGGCGGGCTGGTCATTGTGATAACCGAGAAAAACTTGGGTATGAGATGAGGCGCATGTTTTTTCATAGGCATCCTGCACCTGCCGCTTACTGTGATCCAGCATACCCCAGTATTTTGCATAGGCTTGAGTCACCCACTCATGCAATATGGCGGAGTCCTCTTGCGGCTCAAATTTCTTTAGTGAAAAGTGGCCTTTGTCTGCCATATTTTTGTGGGCTACGTATTTTCGGACAAGCTGATCTGTTTGCTTCATGAGTGTCTCCGATCACTGCAAAGGAGTGACTCGTAAAATATTATGTTCATTAATGTTTTTGGTTTTTGGTTCTGTTAGGCGTCGGCCATCGGACGAGGGCCATGTGTTTGCTCTGCTACCCTAGGCTTAAATAACCAATAAAAAAGTGACAGGGTGACAAAGAATCCGCCCATTGCCAGCAAGAATGGCAGGTTGGCATCCCATGTGGTTGCCAGATAGCCGGTAGCGAAGGAGGCTAATATGAGGCCTGCATTCTGGAACAAATGAATCTTGCTGTAATCCCTACCATAGTTTTCAGGCTGGCTCACATTAAATAAAAATACTTCTAGGCGCACGCTTGCCTGATACATGGCGAAACCAAATATGCAGCGCCCCACTATTACTATCCAGGGTTCCTGAGATCCTTGGAGAACTAATCCCAGCATGCCGATGCACAGCGCCCGACTGATGATTTGAAAATTGGATTGACTGGATGAAAACCTGTAGCTCAGCAGTAAGCACAGCAGAGCCACGCCGGCGGGTATGGAATACACTAGTGCCGAGACAATCTCGCTATTTCCTTGACTGATGGTTTGCCAATAGCTGGCGAAAAATGGTCGGATCAAGAAGGCACTGAAATAAAACAGTGCGGTGACTATGCCCAGTTTTAATATAAAATACTGGCCGCCGGTGATGATCTTACTGGCTTCTTTCTTACGGCTGATAGCGCTTCGTTTCACTCGCAAAGGGATGTTTAATTTGAATATCAGGTACAGGCACACCAATACTTGCAGTGCATCCGACGCGGCCATGATCAGGTAGATATCTTTAGCATCGAACCACTGCAAGGTAAGCCCCCCCAGTAGGGCACCGCCGATGCCCCCAAAATGCATCAACACAGAAAATAAACCCACCATGCCCAGTCGCTGGTCTTTTTCTTCCAGGCGCATGACAAAAGGGTAGATCAATAGATAGCTGGCCTTGAATACCAGCATGATCTGGCTGGCGATCCAGAAATCCAATAGGGAGTTTGTGTAGTAACAATAGATACCCAGTGCGCCCGCTATAACTTGGGTGTAGACCCAAATATGCAATTCGTTAAAATGTTTGGCAACTTTGGCCCACAATGGGAAGGCGGTCATCACCGTGAGGCAGCAGGCGGCGATGTAGAATCCCACATGCTCTGGGCTGTGCATGTTAAAGGCCACGGCAAAAAACTGAGGATAAAAAGGCAGCAGCATAGTGTCCGCGACGACGGATACTAGGGTGAGCAAGATCAGGCAGTATTTTAATCCCATCAGGCGTCAAACTCCGCTGCGAGGCTGGCGCTGGATTTCACCTTACCTGTTTGTTTAAACTGGCCAGCTTGTTGATTTTTTGGCGTGGAAAATTGCTGGAAGGCGATGCGTTTTTCGATGGGATAAAACTCATACCCTAACAAGTCTCGAATGATACAGCTGTTGCGGTAACAGGCCATGCCCAAGTCGGGGGAGACAAAGCCATGGGTGTGTAGCTCGGCGTTTTGTATGAAAATTTCCTCCCCTTGTTTGTCTATGCTGTAATTTCTCTTTACATCGAATTGGCCCTGCTGGTTCCATTGAATGCGTTGCGTGATGGGGGCTAAAAAATCAGGAAGAGAAGCTTGGTAGCCGGTGGCCAGCACCACAGAGGCGGTATTTAGCGTGTACTCTTGTTGCTGTTCTTCTTGTAAGAAAGATAATTTCAGGCGTTGGCCATTAGTCTCAAGTTCCACATTCTTTAAAGTGCTGTTGCTTAAAATGTTGGTGGTGAAGTCGGCCGATAGGCGTTTCACATAGAGCAGGTCGTATATTTCATTTATTAAACTGCTATTAATACCCTTGTAGAGGTTCTTTTGGCTGGCAATTAATGTTTGCTTACGCGCTTCTGGCAGGGCGTAAAAATAATCCACGTACTCGGGAGAGGTCATCTCTAGGGTGAGTTTGCTGTATTCTAAGGGAAAGAAGCGCGGCGAGCGTGTGACCCAGTTTAACTCATAACCGTATACATCAATCTCCTGTAGAAGATCATAATAGATTTCGGCGGCACTCTGCCCACCTCCTACTATGGTGATGCTGTCTTGCCGTTGCAGGCCTTGTTTGTTGGGCAGGTAATGGGAGGAGTGAATGAGGCTATCGCTCAGCCCCTCGCAACATGGCGGAATGTAGGGTGCTGGCCCGGTTCCCAAAATAAGCTTACGAGTTAGATAAATTTTTGGTTCTTTCGATTGGCTGTGACGGCAGGTTATTTCATAGTGTTTTTCGCTGGCGTTATATTCCACGCGGGTGACAGCCTGATTAAAACGAATGTTGCTGACCTGCTGGCTTGCCCACTGGCAATACTGGTTGTATTCGCTGCGCATTAAATAGAAGTTCTCGCGAATATAAAACGAATATAAACGCCCCTGTTGTTTGATGTAGTTCAAGAAACTTAACTTATGGCTGGGATCGGCCAGTGTCACTAGGTCTGACATGAAGGGGGTTTGCAGATGGGCACTCTCCAGCATCATACCCGGGTGCCAATTAAACTCAGGCTTTTGCTCCAGCACTATGCCATTAAGTTGCTCTATGTTGTCGCTTAAACAGGCCAAACTTAGGTTGAACGGCCCTAGGCCGATGGCGATAAAATCATATACTTTTTGGGACATTACAGAGTCACCTCGAGTGTCTTGTTAGTAAGTGCGGGAATAAGCGTGGATTGACGTTCTGTATGTTTTTGTAAATATTCGAAGCCGTGCTGCTTTATAAGCTTTAACACACTCTGAATATCCAACAGGGAGGTTTGTGGGTTAAGCAGGGTGAATTTAAGATACGATCGATCATAAACCCTAGTGCCGGCGATGACGGCCTCGCCGGAACGGAAGATGGCCTTGCGGATGTGTTGGTTACACTTGTCCACGAGTAAATCATGAGCATGGCTATGGTTGATGGCAGGCAGTGCTGGATTAAAGCGAAAAACCAGAGTACTCAGCTCGGGTTCGTGGATCACGTCTAGGTCTGGGTCTAAGGAACACAACAAGTGAGACGACCTAGCTAGCGCACAAACCTGATCGAATACGCGGCCAATATTTTCTAGGCCCATGATTCTTAAGGTTAACCAAAGTTTAAGCGCATCGAAGCGCCGGGTGGTCTGTAGGCTCTTGTTGACTAGGTTGGGCGTGCCTTCCTGGTGTGCACTCAATGGATTGAGATATTCCGCGTGGTGGGTAACAAAATTTAGATTTGCCTTATCCTTCACTAAGAATGCGCTGGAGCTCACCGGCTGTAAAAATGATTTGTGATAATCCATGGTGATGGAATCTGCGCGTTCGATACCAGACAACAAGTGGCGACGGGTGTTGGATGCCATGAGCCCGCAACCATAGGCGGCATCGGCGTGCATCCAGAGGCCGAATTCGTCACAGATATCCGCAATCTGATGCAGGGGGTCTATGCTGCCAAAGTCCGTGGTGCCGGCGGTGGCCATGACGGCGATGGGTATTAGCCCGCTATTTTTAGCGGCAGCGATGGCCTTACGCAGCGCGGCGGCCTTCATCTTAAATTTATGGTCGCAATCCACGGTGATCACCGCGTCATAACCCAGACCCAGCAAGGCGGCAGATTTTTGTACGCTGAAGTGACTCATCTCCGAGGTAAAAATACGAAACTTATTGGCGCATTCGGGGAGGCCGCAATGCTTATTGGAATGCTGATTAAGCTGAGTGTGACAGTAATGATCCCGCGCCAGTAACATGGCCATGAGGTTGGCCTGGGAGCCGCCGGAGGTGAAGACTCCATCGGCTTGTTGGCCAAGTTTTAAATGCTCGCAGCTCCAGTCGATGATCTTTTGTTCGATGAGTGTGCCACCCACACTCTGGTCCCAGGTATCCATGGAGGAATTGATCGAGCTGAGTATCAGTTCGGCCATCACAGCAGGATAAACCACAGGGCAGTTTAAATGAGCGAGGTATTTTTTATTGTGAAAAAACACCGCATCCTTGAGGTAAATGCTTTCAATCTCTTTGAGTGCCGCGTCCACCGAGCCTAGGGGTGTGTCTAGGTCGATGCCTGCAAACTGGCTCGCAAGTTCATGGGGGAGGATGCCGCTAAAGGGCTTCTCGTTGTTGCCAATGGTTTTCTTAATGAGTGCGAGGGCATTCAAGATACTGGATTCGTACCTCTGTAAATTATCTTCATGAAAAATGAAATCGTCTTCACCTGTGTTGTGTTGGTGCTTGCTGGTGTGCATGCCCAGGTATTCTAAAACGTCCAAGCTGCCCATGGCAGACCCTCTTAGTCAAATTTGTCTGGACAGCTCTTTGGCTTGCGCTGCCTATATTTATAACCGTAATCATAATGAGTTAGATTATCATTTGCAATTAAAGAGTGCGAGGCGCGTGCCCTACTTGATTTTTGTGAATAAAAGGGGTGGAGATAAGAAGGTTCGATTGTGGTGGGTCCTTTACGATTCGGAAGTAGAGAATAAAACTCATTGATATTAGAGGTTTATTACCATATCCTAATGAGACTCATTACCATATGGCCTGGTAAGGGGTGTCGTTGATTAAGACGCAAGACCACAAGGTGTATCCGTCGTGCCGAGTAATAACTCTAAAACCCTCAAAAACAATGTCCTGACTGGCTTTATTCTTATGGCTTGTCATGCCTTGGCACACGCTGAAGCGGCGGATGACACTAGCCCCGCCAAGCGCATAGCTGCCGCGCGTGAGGTTCATGCCGAGGAAAAAGAGCTGGAGGTCATCTCGGTCAGTGGCTCTATTGGCATCAATAAGATTGAACGTTCTGGTTTTAATGTGGATGTTATCTCCACGGACGCATACCTAAACAGCACCAAGAATATTAGCCAACTGCTCAATGAGACCCCGGGCATTGTCGTGCGCGAAAGCGGCGGCCTAGGTTCGGCTTATGACTTGTCATTAAACGGTTTGTCGGGGGACCAGGTTCGCTATTTCATGGATGGCATTCCCATGGAAAATTTTGGTTCGGCACTTGGCTTGAATAATATGCCAATAAACTTAGTGGAGAGGGTGGAGGTATTTAAAGGTGTCGTGCCGGTTAGCTTAGGGTCGGATGCGCTAGCGGGAGCCATCAATATTATTACCCCAGACCTGCGTGAAGACATTGTCGATGCATCATATTCTTACGGTTCCTTTAATACGCATCGTATCGCCTTACTTGGTCAAGCAGCCAATTCAGCTGGTTATTTTATTCGGGGATCTGCTTACTTTAATTATTCGGATAACGATTATACGATGGATGCCGTGCCGGTTACCGATGATCTAGGTAATATACTAGGGAATATTTCCGTAAAGCGTTTTAACGACGAATACGAGTCGAACATGATGTCGTTAAAAGCGGGTAGCAGCCGTTTTTCCTGGGCCGATGAACTCTCTTTTAACCTAACCTACGCCGATAATAAAGATAACAAACAGCATCCAGAAAAATCAATAAACTTGGTTTATGGTGAGTTTTATAGTCGCAATGAGACGCGATTGTTATCTGGTTTATATAAGAAGCAGTTCGAACGTATTTTTATAAAGTCGTATGTTTTAAGCGGCACCATTACCGAGACTTTTTATGACACCGCCGCCCGCAGTTATGATTGGCAGGGCAACTTCACCGTTAAGCCGACAACCACTCAGGGTGAATTTAAAAACCTCTCTGTTTTCGAGCTAGAAGACAAAGTGCTACGTCTAAACCTATCTGCTGATTATAACTACAATCAAGATACTATCTTGTCTCTTAATGTGTCGGCAAATCAATTGGATCGTAATGGCGACGACAGTGTCGATACCGTTAACAAAAATTTTACGCTACCTAATTCAATCGAAAAAAATGTGATTGGTTTTAATTACTCTAGGTTCATGCTTGAAGAAGATTTGAATATAAACCTGTTTGCTAAACGTTACGATTATACGACGAAAATAGGCTCTTGGCAGGAAATTGACGGCATCGAACAGGATGATAATACTCGAATAAGCCTATCCGATACGGGTTACGGCTTTGGGTTGCAGTATCAACTATCGGCGGCTAAGCAGATAAAAATATCCTATGAAAAAGCTTACCGCCTGCCCGAGCCAGATGAAATCCTAGGCAGTGGCCAGGCTATTCGTGCCAATCCAAATTTAAAATCAGAGGTCAGCGATAACTTAAACATCGGATTCATATCCCAATCGCAAGTGGCCAAGCTATTTATGAAGAGTGAGATAAATGGCTTCTATCGAGATGCCGACGATTTTATCAGTTTTGATCCTGATCAGGTTATTACTGGCATTTATAAAAATACCAGCCGTGTAGAAGTTACCGGTATCGAAACCGCTTTTTCTTTTAACTGGAACCAGAGTTTTGACCTGCAACTAAATGGCACGTATCAAGATGTAATCAATAAGACTAAAACCTTGCTGGATGGATCGAGTAACTCTCAATATGGGGAGCGTTTACCTAATAAGCCTTATTTGTACGCCAATTTGCGTACGGGTTACAAGCATATTACCCAAAATTACGACGCACTCTCGTTTCATTGGAGTAGTCACTATGTAGAGCGTTATTTTCTGTATTCAGAGAGCTCTGGAGATAAAGAATTTAAACGGGATATTCCAACGCAATTAACTCACGATATCAATATCGAATATTCGATGGCTTACGGTACTTATAATATATCTTTAAATGCAAGCAATATTACCGACGAACGAGTCTACGATAATCACAAGATACAAAAACCTGGCCGTGCCTTTTATTTGAAGTTTAGGTACTCGCAATAAATTAAAAGTTGTTAAAAATCATATATTACTAAGGGAAAAAATATGAGTCGTACTAAATTATATAGCAGTCTTATACTTGCAATAAGTCTAGCTGGCTGTGGCAGTGATGATGCAGCGTCTCCCGACATTGACGATCGAGAACTAGCAGAAAGCAACATTACGCTAGGGTTGGTTAATAACGATGAAGGCAGCACCGAGTTTGTGGTGTCAGTAAAGGATGTGATGGCGGGGACTGTCTCGGCACAAGGGGCGGGGCTCGAGCAATCTGGTTGGAACTTCTATTACCCTGTTGGCAACACCCTCTTTGTATCTGGCTATAGTGAGTTTAAGACCACCTCCTATAAAGTGAATGAGAGTAACGAAGTTGCAGAGATCAATACCTTCTTGTTTGAAGACTCTTTCGAGACCTTCGGTAATGTGGCTGATGCGACCTTGCTGGCAACCAATGCATATTGGTATCAGCACGATGAATTGGTGATGTATAGCGCCGATGCCGCGACGGGGCGCGCAACCAGTAAAACCCTATATAGCATATACGATGACTCGACCGGGACGGAAGGTGAAGGCACCGTGCCTTGGCCCACGGCGTTAAAGGTGCGTGGCGATAAATTATTCGTGCCTTATCTCAAGTTCGATGACGCTGGCAATAGCACGACACCCGATAATAATAGCGCTTACGTGGCCGTATTTGATTATCCGCTGACGGCTAATGAGGAGGGCAAGGTTGTTCCCAATAAAATTATCACGGATGAGCGCACCAGTAACATAGGCGTACACGGTAGTACTACCGGCTTGATAACAACCGAAAACGGCGACCTCTATGGTTTTTCCGCAGGCTCGGTTGCCGCGGGTCACTACCCTGCATCTATTAATCCTTCTGGAATCTTACGCATTGCCAATGGCGAGACAGAGTTTGATGCCGACTATTTCTTTAATATCGAAGAGCAAAGCGCAGGCATGGAAATATTTTGGTTTGATAGCATAGGCGGTGATAAGGCCCTCGCGCGCATCTTCACACCGACTGCCGAACTTGAGAGCGTGCCATGGTCGGCGTATTCAAACCCAGTCCTTAAGCTGGTGATCCTCGACCTAGCAGAAAAAACCATCACCGACGTTGTGGGTGTGCCACTTCACACTAAACAGGTGACGTCTTCCATCGAAGTAATGGACGGCAAGGTTTATGTCATGGTGGATGCCGTGGTTGATGGCGACGTGACAAAAAATATCTATGAGATTGATGTTGCCACCGCTACCGCCACTAAGGGTGCCACGGTTGAAGGGAAATCCATTAAAGGCTTCTTCGATCTATATAATTAAGTAATTAAGTAATTAAGTAATAGATGGCAGCGCAGCGATAGCGAGTGACCATTATCCGTTTGGATAATGGTCTTTTTTAGTTTTAACGACGGTTCAAGGTCATGAATAATAAAACCCTATTTAAGTTACACGGCTGGGTGGGCCTGTTTGCTTTTT